>CAVGUA010000108.1:0-4278 GCA_963632335.1 Parabacteroides goldsteinii | reverse complement strand
ATTGAATTTTTGTTTTGCAGTATTTTTAATATTTTTGGATGTTTCCAATTGCATTATTTTTTATCATTAAAAGATCATTCTAAATTCAATAAAAAATCAGTAATACCAATAATTGTATAGCCATTTTCATCTAAAATTTTTGGAATCAATCTATTTACAACTAATATTTTATTGACACCATCTTTTAATTTAGTAAATGGTTTTATTTCTCTTGCTTTTGTTTTGATATCGCTTACATCTGCACTCACTTGAAAGTAATAAGCATCATTTCCTTTTGTTGCATAAAAATCAATTTCATAGGTTATACGAATAGTTTTACCATTTTTGTCTTTATCAAATGCTTCAAAAGTACCAACGTTAACATTATATCCATGATAAATTAATTCATTATAAACAATGTTTTCGATAACTTTACCTTCATCAAAAAAAGTGAATCCTGTTTTGGCATTTCTTAAACCTACATCAGAAAAATAATATTTTCTTGTTGAACCAATAATATTTCTACCTTTTATATCGTATCTATTAACTTCATCAATCATCATTGAATCAATAAAAAAATTTAAATATTTATTTACAGTATTTTTATTAATATTTTCATGCTTAACACTTTTATATGTATTTGCAATTTTTTCTGTATTAATTAAATCCCCTGTTGAGCTTGCTATAATTTTACAAAGTTCATCAAGCGATTCATTTTTTGAAATTTTATTATGCTCTAAAATATCTTGAAAATATGTTTTTTCAAATAACTTTTTTAAGTATGCTTCTTTTTCGTTTGTTGGTAAAAGCACCATTAAAGGCATACCTCCATGCATCATATATTCACTAAAAGCTTCATATTTAGATTTACCATAATAATCATAGAATTCTTTAAATGATAATGGTCTCATATTGATTTCAGTTGCTTTATCTCTAAATTCTGTTGCAACATCACGAGATAACATTTTTGAATTGCTACCTGTTACATATAAATCGATATTCTTTTCTCTAGATAACCCTAAAACTACATCAACAAAAGTAACAACATTTTCATCGCTATCTTTTGCAACTACTATTTTCCCTTCAGTAAAAGTTGGATCAATTATTCTATAAACTTTTTGTATTTCATCAATAAAAACATAAGTAGATTTTTTGTTTTTGCTCCAATTTCTAACATATTTTGCAAGCTCTAAAGGATTTCTTAAAAAAACATTTCTTTCATCATCTAGTTCAATAATTAAGATATCTTCTTCACTTACTCCATTATTAGTAAGATATTCTTTATATATTTCCTTCAATAAATAAGACTTACCACATCTTCTAATACCTGTTATTACTTTAGGGAAACCATTGTTTCTATAAGTGATTAATTGATTCAAATATTTATCTCTTTTTATCATACTTTAACCTTTTTTGTGTATTTACACGTTTTTCGTTACTTCATTATAGCAAATCTTATAAAAATTTAGCAAACTTTTAAATTTATAACTTTTGAGTAATAAATAACGATAAAATAAACAAAAACTATCAATATTAAAACTTTGTATTTTAGGAAAAAGTTTAAAATTATCTTAAAATGAATTTTTACTTTAACTTTTTTTGTGTATTTACACGTTTTTCGTTAAAGTAAATGATTTCTTCGAAGTTTATTTGGTTCAGATTGAACAAAACGAGTTTTAAGAAGATTATGAAAAATTCCAAGAGAATTTGTTCTTATTCTTTTTAAAAATCATATTTATTTTTACCTAAAGCAAAAGTTAAATAATGAGGTATTGTTATAATATCTCCTTCTTCACTTATATTATAATCACCAATTTTAATTAATTTTGTTTTCCCATAATGTTCAGGATGTTTCATAACAGTCTTGCTTGATTTAGTATTACCAGTTTTTGCTTTCGCTTCAATTAGAGTAGAAAAACAATTATAAGAAATTAAAAAATCAATTTCTAATCCGCTCTTTTTTAAAAAATAGTAAGTATCAATCCCTGCTTTATTTAATGAATCAAATACCAAAGCTTCGTAAATTGCTCCCTTGCCTTGGCCTAAATTACCTTTATTAATTGCAATAATAGTGTCTATACCAAACATAGTCATTATAATTCCAATATCTTCTGGAAATAATTTAAATTGTGATTCAATTTTTTCTACAATTAATGGGAGAGAAGGAACTTCAACATTATAAACTTTGTTTACAATGTGGGCTTGCTTTAAATATTCAATTGCATCGTTTTTGTCATATTGAGAACCTTGTTTAATCTTTGATACTATAAATCTTTTATTTTCTTTACTTAAAAATGTTGGTATTAAATCAAAAACATTTTGAATCCTCGATACTTCTGCTTTATTAAAAACAGGATTACCATTTTTATCTTTTCTTCTACCAAAATCCGTCTTTATTTCTGAAACAATACTATTAGTTTCATTGAAAGCATCGATAATTTTGTTAGATTTCAAGTATTCTTTGATAGCTTTTGGAAAACCGCCAATACATGCATATTTTAAAAATAAAGATTTAAATATATTATGCACATTTTCAGGAATTGGTTTTTTATCATCAAAGTATTTTAGTAACATATCTATTTGATTTTTTTTATATCCATTTGCCCATAAGAATTCTTCAAAATCCATTGTTTTCATTTGAATAATATCTTCGGCTCCAACAGGAACTGGTGTAGCGTCACCAATTACATAACCATTAATGCCTATATATGATCCGCTTGCAATTACATTATATCGTCCATCTTCTTTAAAAAACTTTAAAGAGAGTCTAGCTCTAGGGCATTCTTGAATTTCATCAAAAAAGATCAAAGTTTTTTTCACGTCAAAAGATTTTTTTGAAAATCTCAAAGAAATATTTGAAATTAATGTATCAATATCAAGACTTCCTTTAAAATCTTCTGAATATTCTGGTTTTTGCCAAAAATTAATATTTATTAACTCTAAATTATTTCTTTTTGCAAATTCTTTAACACATTCTGTTTTCCCACATTGGCGAATCCCCATAATTAAAATTGGTTTCTTTTCTTCTTTTTTTAACCAGGCATCTAATATGCTATCAATCTTTCTTTCAAAATACATTTTTATATCCTTCTTAATAAAAAGCAAGCGAGTTTACTATTAAAATATAACAAAAAGCAAGCGACTTTTCAAATATAATCTTAGAAAAAGCAAGCGAGTTTTCAAATATAATCTCAGCCGACGGAAACCATTGCTAAAAACTTTAAAATGGTTCCAGTTGTTGCAGGTCAAATTCGCCGATACGGGTGGTCAAATTCTCCGTCGCGTTCTAAAAAAACAAAATAATTTTGTTAAAACAACTTCTAAAATTAAAGTAAAAACGTCATATAAATTGGTAAATAAGTAGTATTATCCTCGTATTTTAATGTTTTTAAAGAGATAACTATCTTATTAAATTTTAATTGTGGATATTTAAGTTTTAAAGAAGATAAAGAAGAGGTTGTAAAACGTTTTGTTGATTTAACTTCAATAGCATTAATCTTTCCATCAATAAAAGTAACAAAATCTATTTCATATCTTTTATTATTATATTCATATACATGATAAAAGACTTTTCTTCCATTAGATATTAGGCTTTGCAAAACTAAAGTTTCATATAAAGAACCAAAATTTGCGCAATCTAGATTTCCAGTTCGTATTTTAAGATATGTTTTTTCGCAATCTTCATTAACATCACCAATTAAAGAACTTAGCATTAATCCAACATCAAGTGGATATAGTTTAAAATTGTTTTCTTCTTTTATCAAAGAACCAAAACTTAAGTCTGAAGATCGATAAACTGCATTAACAATTTTAGAATCTTCTAAATCTTTAAGCGATCTTTGATATGATTGAACCATACCTTGACTTCTATTTTTTGTTTTTACTCTTTTTGACCATGACTTCAATGCAGGAAGCATAGAATTATAAATGCTTAAAGTTTGCGTCTTGGATTTATTATCATGTTTCCTTAAATCATCTTCATAAAGCTTTAATATATCTTGTTTTTCTTTTTCACAACGCATAAAGGAATTAGTTTCTTGATATAACGAAATAACTTTTGGCATCCCACCAAGCACTAAATAAAGTCTAAAATCATCCATTAATTTTTTATGAATATTTTCATCAATACTTTTATGTTCTTTTAAGATGTTTCTTAATAATTCGCATTTTTCATCCCAGCCAAAAGCCCAACAAAATTCTTCAAAATCCATCGGATACATTTGAATTCTTCTTTCTTCCGATGGTATTTGTATGTTTTCGGTATTCTCTCTAATTGAAATTAATGAACCAGTTTCGATG
>CAVGUA010000107.1:0-3477 GCA_963632335.1 Parabacteroides goldsteinii | reverse complement strand
GGTATATTCATAACAATTGGCATCGTGATTTTGCTTTTAATTTGGGAAATTTCTAGTTTAATATTCAATAAAAAATATGTTTTCCCAGATATACTAGTAACTATAAATAAAGTTTTTGAAATTTTAAGTAGTAGAGAAATCTATATTGCAATTCTTACAAGTTTAGGAATAAGCTTTTTAACAATAATAACTTCCTTTGTTTTAGCAATTATTTTAGGGACCTTAGCAGGATTTTTTGAAGCAGTGGAGAAAATACTTTCTCCAACTATAGCAATTATGAAAGTTGTTCCAACTGCTGTAATTACAGTTTTACTTTTAGTATTTGTTAAATCTCAAATATCAACTTTCATCGTTATATTTTTAATTGTATTTCCTATCTTATATGAATCGGTTTTAAATGGGATTAAAAATATTGATCCTTATATTATTATGTCTTTAAAACTTGAAGGATTATTTAAGTTTAATTCGATCTTTAGAGTTATTATTCCATCAATATTGTCGTATATTTATTTAGGACTCGTTCAATCTGTTGGACTTTCCTTAAAAGTTGAAATTATGTCTGAAATTGTTATAGGCAGTCAAAGTATTAAAGGATTAGGTCATTTAGTATATTTGGCATATGCAATAAATGCCGATTACATCGAACTTTTTGCAATAGTATTTATAACAATAATAGTATTTGGAATAGTTGATTTGATTATAAATAAAATAAAAAAAGTTTTAAAAAAATAAAAAAAGTTTGTAAATTTTTTGAATTCCCCCCCTATTAATAGTATAAGGAGAATTTTTATGAAAATTGAGAACAACAATTTTAACAAACTTTATCGCATAAGTTATGAAAAAACTAATAATTTAATTGAACGTATTAATTTAGCTGATAAAGCAATTAATGATGTTTTAATCAAAGAAGAAGAAAAGAACAATCGTCCGACAAGTCCTGGAGAAATTAGAAAATATATCCGGAAAGATGGCAAGATTGGCATCTATCTTATTTTGCAAAAAACTTCAGCTTATGAACCAAATGTTTTAATTTGTCCTTTGTACATAATCAAAAAGAAGAAAGATTTCATATCAGGATACAAAATTGGTGTTATACCTCAGATATCATGTGACTTCGAATTTTTAGCAGCAATAAATGAAATACATTTTGAAAAGAAAATCAAATTGGGACTTAATGATAAGTTCATTGACCCAATATGTTATCTATTGCAAATTCATTTAATAGAGATAATTTATATTTATAGATCTTTACTTGAGCACGTCATAAAATTGCCTTGCAAACTAAAAAAGACATGTGTTGCATAAAAAATAAAATCTAATTTTAGTAAATATTTAGTATATATTAAGTATATGATTTTTGGGTTATTTTTAATGAATTTAAAGCATTTATAATTTTATTCAATTTTAATAAAGTGCGCCACTATCGATATTTTTTGGATTTTTACTTAACATAATAGATATTATGCGAAGTAGTTATATAGACTAAAATAGCCCATATTTCTTAAATATGAGCTTCTATACTATATTGCTATCTTATTTAGTCTTTATTATTTCGTCTAACGCTAATCTTTCGCGCTCTGCTTTTGTTAAGATATGAACTACGATATCATTTAAATCAACAATTACCCATCTCGAATCATTTCGACCTTCAACATGATTAATTTTTATATTTAGTTTTTCAGCTGCTTCTTCAATAGCGTTTTCAATACCAAAAAGATTACGTTCATTTAAGGCTGTACAAACGATTATTGCATCACAAAGAGGATTTATACCTTTAACATCATAAAACTTAATATCCTCGGCTTTTCTATCTTCTATGGCTTTCATTATTTCTTTTTCGATTTTATTCATTATACGTTTACTCCTTATAATTATTTAAATAATATTTTAAGCAATCATTAGTTAATTTATTGTTAGATGGATTTCCACTATTTTCATTTAAAAATTTAATATTTTCCGATAAAACTTCCTTGAATCCTTCATCATAATTTTCCTCACAATGAATAATCATTGATTTACTATCATAACCCCTTGTTGGTTCGATTTTATCCGATGCATAGATAACTTTTTGAATTGGAGACATATCTTTATTTCCTGTACAATGCGTAATTATAGCATTATAAACATTGTCAGAAATGCTTGGAAATAATTGTTTTGCTAAAAAAGCCCCTACAAACTGATGATAAGACCAATATGGCATATCAACATAATTTCTATAGTACTTTTCAATATAATTTAATGAGTCTTTTTCGTTTATGTGTTTACCAATATCATGCAAGAGACCAGCTATAAAATACTCGTCTGCATCGCATAAATTGTTTGATTTAGCAATCTTATATGCAGTTTTTGCTACACTTATTGAATGATTTAATCTATGTCCATCAATATATTGTTCAATAATTTTCATAAAATACAAATTATTACGAATAATATAATCAATAACTTCATCGCTTGTTTTTAATGATTTTAATTCTCTAATATCATTTGAAAGATTTATATAATTATCTTTCAAATTAAATTTCATTTTGAATTTAACTATATTTTCCTTATCTAGTAAAATTGGTTTTTCATCATGAATTAATAAATATAAATTGTTTATACCACTACTTTCATATTTGTTAAAAAGTTTGATTAGATCGATGGAAAATGTATATCTATCATTTAATGTAGAGTCAATTTCATAATTTATTTTTAGATCTTTTAGTGCAAGCTTTATCATTAATTGTCTATCATTTAAGTTTGAAAATTTAGAATAAGGCAATACTAAAAAATATTTAGTGTTTGAGTCATTAAATTCTTTAAGATCATTAATATTTGTATCATTAATTGGATCAAATGATGATATATAAATTATATTTCTCATGTATTAAAACTTAATAGAATTGCTTAGCTTAGGATTTTTCCTATAAAGTAATGCGGTATTGCCAATAATTTGAACTATTTCACAATGAAGTCCACTACTAATATCTAAAATTAATTCTTCTAAAGGTGCTGATTGTATCGCACTTTTTAAGAATGATACTTTAATGAGTTCATGCTTCGTTATTGCATTATTTAACATCTCGATAACATTGTTATCAATTGTTCCTTTTCCTATTGGGAATTTTAAGATTTTATTTTGTTGCGCATATTTTTTTAATGCAGCTTTTTCTTTTGTATTTAACATTATTTAATTTTACTACGTGTTGTATAAACGTAGACTCCTTTTGGTACAAAAACACGGAAAATTTGGTTATTTCCAATAAAATGGAACCATCCAAGACCCAAAATTCCTAGGTCACGATCACCACTTTCCTCAATTTTTAAATCATATACATCAAAATCTGCAAATGTTTTAAGTTTTTCATAGCATGGTTTTAATGAATGTTTAAATAATATGTTTTGAAACTTTTCTTCACCAGTTTTTGTTGTTTTTAGTTCGACTAATTTTGAACAATATACTTTAATATTAGTTTGCTCACCATCGATTAATTCAAT
>CAVGUA010000106.1:1187-13643 GCA_963632335.1 Parabacteroides goldsteinii | reverse complement strand
TCGTACTTCTCATTATCCTCAATCTATTGATTTTTTAAATAAATGTGATGAACTTGGTTTACTTGTTTTAGAAGAATTCCCAGGATGGCAACATATTGGTGATTTAGCCTGGCAAGAAAAAGCGATCAATAACTTAAAAGAAATGATTACAAGAGATAAAAATCATCCAAGTATTTTCTTATGGGGAGTAAGAATTAATGAATCAGATGATAAGCACGATTTTTATGTTAAAACTAATGAAGTTGCTCATGCTCTTGATCCATATAGACCAACAGGTGGAATTCGTTGTAAAAAATTCTCTGAACTTTTAGAAGACGTTTATACATTTAATGATTTTGTTTGTTCAAATAAAGGTATTAGTTTACATAGAAAAGAACAAATTACCGATACTCAAAAACCATATTTAGTTACTGAATATGGTGGACATATGATGCCAACAAAACCTTTTGATAGAGAAATTAGAAGAACAGACGTGGCTTTACTTCATGCGAGTGTTTTAAAAGAATCTGCAAGTTATGATTTAGTTAGTGGAACTTTTGGTTGGTGTTTTGCAGATTATAATACTCATAGAGATTTTGGTAGTGGCGATTTAATTTGCTACCATGGAGTTTTAGATATATTTAGAAATCCTAAATTTAGTGCATTTCCATATATGACTAAATCTAAAAAACCATTCTTAGAGGTTACTTCTAGTTTTAATATTGGTGATCATGATGGTGGATATATAAGATATTTTGCAATTATGACCAATTGCGATAAAGTCGAAATGTATCATGATAATTATTTAGTTTCTACTTTTGATCATTTAGAAGGCGAATTTAATGGATGCTTTAAAGTTGATGATCTTATTGGCAATTCATTAGTTGATTTTGAAAATATGTCAAAAGAAGAATCTGATGAAACTAAAAAGATTATTAAAGAATTACTTGATTACGATATGATTGCAAGAGATTTCATTGTTGAAAAATATGGATTTAAGAAAGTAAATCATTGCATAGAACTTTTTGGGAAATATGTTTCAAATTGGGGAAGTCATCCAACTCCATATCGTTTTATAGGCTATAAAGAAGGTAAAAAAGTTATTGAAGTTACTAAAGGCCCACAACATTTAGATCATATTGATGTTAAAGTATCTAGCAAAGTTTTACATACAAAGAGAAGTTATGACGTAACAAAAATCACTCTTGAAGCAATTGGTAATTTAGGTTATAGATGTGATTATGCTTTTGATGCTTTTGATGTTAAAACAAGTGATAATTTAAAAGTAATTGGTGATAATTTAATTTATTTAAATAGTGGCGTTAGATCGGTTTACGTTAAAACCACTAAAAAATATGGAAAAGGAAAAGTTGAATTTATTTCTTCTAGATTTAAACCAATTACAGTTGATTTAGATATTGTTGAGGATTAAAAAATGAAAAATAAAGCACTAAAAATATTATTATCTTCACTTACTATATTTGGAGTTGTTTCATGTAATAGCACTAATGATCATGATGATGGTTCTGAATATATAATTAATGATAATAATTTAAAAATTACAAAAAAGTATGATAACAATCAAACTTTTTATGAAATTTTTGTTGGTGCTTTTTCAGACTCAAATGGTGATGGAATTGGCGACCTTAGAGGAGTTATAAATCGTTTAGACTATTTAAATGATGGCGATCCTAATAGTGGGAAAAGTTTAGGCGTAACTGGTATTTGGTTAATGCCAATTTTTAAGTCTCCAAGTTACCATAAATATGATGTTACAGATTATTACACAATTGATCCTGATTATGGAACAATGGATGATTTAAAAGAATTAATAAGTGAATGTCATAAAAGAGACATTACTTTAATTATAGATTTACCAATAAACCATACTTCTAGTACATGTAGTTGGTTTATTAAATTTAAAGAAGCATTAACAAAAAATGATTTAGATAATGAATATTCTAGCTATTATACAAAATGCCAAGCAGGAGATATTCCTTCTGGTAGAACTTTTAAAAGTGTTAATGGAACTACTAATTGGATGTATGAGTGCAATTTCGATTCAGGTATGCCTGAACTCAACTTTGACAATCAAGTCGTCAAGAATGAAGTTTTAAAGATAGCAGGCTATTATTTAGACTTAGGAATTGATGGATTTAGGTTCGATGCTGCAAAATACATATATTATGGAGACAATAAAGCTTCAATTGATTTTTGGAGTTGGTATATGAGTGAACTTAGAAAAATCAAAAGTGATGTTTATTGTGTTGCTGAAGTTTGGGATGGCGTTACATTAATTAAAGATTATTATGAAGCTGTTGATTGTTTTGATTTTTCGTTTTCACAAGCGGAAGGATTAATATCCATGGCTGCAAAAAGTGGCAATGTATCGAGTTATATTTCAAACTTGATTTCATATAATAATGATATTAAAAAAATAAATAGTAATAATGTTATGGCTCCATTTATTTCAAATCATGATATGGATAGAGCAGCTGGATTTTTACCAGTTAGTATGGGAAGTGCATATAGTGCAGCATCTTTGCTTTTATTAACAAATACAACTCCATTTATTTATTATGGTGAAGAAATTGGAATGAAAGGATCAAGAGGCAGTGCAAATACTGATGCAAATAGAAGACTTGCAATGCTTTGGGGAGATCATGATACTGTTAAAGATCCAATTGGAACTACATTTTCCAAAGAAAAACAAACTAATGGAACAGTTGTTGAACAACTAAAAGATCAAGAAAGTTTATTTAATCATTATAAAAAACTTATTATGATGAGAAATTATAATAAAGAAATTAGTAATGGCACTTATGAACTTGTTGACTTAAAATCAACTAAGTCAGTTGGTGGTTTTATTGCTAGACTCGATAATAGTTCATGTATGGTAATCCATAATACAGGCGATGAAGAAGTTGAAATTAATTTATTAAATTATGACTATCGCACAATTAATTCATATGCTGGAATAAATACGGCCTCAATTAATGATAATGTGTTAAAATTAGGTGGTAAGACGTCTGTTGTTTTAAGATAGGAAGGAAATTTTATGAAAACAAAATGGAGATTTTTGTTAACGTGCGGATTCGTTAGTGCGCTACTTTTTTCATGTGGCGGAAGTTCAGATCCAGCACCGGATCCATATAACCCAAAAGAGAACGTTGAATCTAGCCTTTATATTAAAAAGGTTGATTTAAGTGATGACTTTATTAAAGGAATGGATGTTTCTGAAGTTATTAGTTTAGAGAATAGCGGCGTTAAATATTATAATTTTGAAGGTGAAGAAGAGGATGTTTTAAAAATTCTTGCCGACTATGGAATGAATTACATTCGTGTTAGAGTTTGGAATGATCCATTTGATTCTAATGGAAATGGATATGGTGGTGGAAATTGTAATATTGATACCGCTGTTGAACTTGGGAAACGTGCAACTAAATACGGAATGAAAATGCTTGTTGATTTCCATTATAGTGATTTTTGGGCTGATCCATCTAAACAAATGGTTCCTAAAGCTTGGAAAGATATGGATATTGATGCTAAAAAAGAAGCACTTTATTTATATACGCATGATTCTTTAACAAAACTTAAAGAAGCTGGTGTTTCAGTTGGAATGGTACAAATCGGAAACGAAATTAATAATGGTTTAGCAGGTGAAAAAACTTGGTTTAATAAAGCGATGCTTATGATTGAAGGTAGCAAAGCTTGTAGGGAAGTTTATCCAAGTGCAAAGATTGCTGTGCATTTTGCAAATCCTGAAAAATCTGATCAATATAAAACTTATGCTTCAAAACTTAAATATTATGAGTTGGATTATGATGTTTTTGCTTCAAGTTATTATCCATATTGGCATGGAACATTAGATAATTTAAAAGAAACACTAGATTATATTAGCGATACTTATGATAAAGATGTTATGGTAGCTGAAACAAGTTATGCATTTACTACTGAAGATACTGATTTTTATGGAAATACAATTGGTGAAGGCGGTAGCGTTTATCAACCTCATCCTTATACTAAGCAAGGTCAATCCAATCAACTCGTTGATGTTATTGAAGCAGTTCATGATATGAAACGTGGAATTGGTGTATTTTATTGGGAAGGTTGTTGGATAAGTGTTAATCAAAGTACTTATGAAGAAAACAAAGTTCTTTGGGAAAAATATGGTTCTGGTTGGGCTTCAAGTTATGCAAAAGATTATGATCCTGATGATGCTGGTAAATGGTATGGTGGATGTGCAGTTGATAATCAAGCTTTCTTTGATGCAAATGGCAAAGCTTTGGAACCATTAAAAACTTGGTTACTTGTTAATAAAGGAAATACAGTTGATTTAAAAGCTGATGCCGTTGAAGACACAACTATTATTTGCGATTTAAATGGAGAAATAACTCTTCCTAGCGAAGTTAATGCAGTTATGAACGATGGATCAAAACAAAAAGTTGCTGTAACTTGGGAAAAAATTGATGAAGAAGCAATGAAAAATGGTGGTCCAAAAAAATATACAATCAAAGGTAAAACTAACGATGGCATGGAAGCCGTTTGTTATGTCTCAATGGTCGAATATAATTTCTTGTCAAATTATAGTTTTGAAGATAATGACACGGGCGAACCTTGGATTTTTAATAACTTAAGTGGAAAAACCGAAGAATTAAAAATTGAAGATAAATCAACTGATTCTTTGACTGGAACTAAACATGGCCATTTCTGGAGTGAAGCCGCAAATGCTACTGAATTCTCACTTGAGCAAAAAGTTGAAAATCTTGCAACTGGGAAATATAAATTTGGTATTTCCATCATGGGTGGAGATTGTGGCGAAGATTATACAGCTTACTTATACGCAAAAATTAATGGAACAATTGTTACCCAAAAATCTTTATCAATCACTTCATACGGGAATTGGGATTCTGAGATGTCTAATCCATTTGATTATATTAGTGGAGATGAACTTGTTGTTGGAATATATGTTAAGGTTCCTGGAGCAAAAAATTGGGGCAAAATTGATGATGGTTTATTAAATTCTGTCAAAGCATAAATTATTTATTTAAAAAAAGTAAAAGTTCGAAAATTAAAATGAAAACGCTTTAATTTCGAACTTTTTCATTTGGCTTTTTCGAAATTATTAAGTATTTAATTTTAAATTCACAGCACAAACTGCATTTTGCATAAATTAAGTTTCTTAAAAAATATTATTGAAATTTCGAAATTATTAGATATATTCGCAATAAATAGTGATTTTTTAACTCAATTTAATATTTCAAAATTCGCTATTATTTTACCTAATTTTATTTGACTATTATCGTTTATATATATATAATTTTTATGAAGAATGTAAGGGCTTTCAGGACTAGGGTTAAAGATGTATATTCTTATAATAGTTTAGGAAACTTTTTACTTTCTAAAAAGGAGATTTTAAAATAATGAAAAAATTTTTAAGATGTAGTAGTTTAGTTGCTATGGCGATTGCTTTAGCATCTTGCGGCGGAAATAGTGGCGATCAAGGTAGTGTTACCACATTTGATGCCACATTTTGGGTTTCTGAAGTAGCTGGTGCTACAGATTTAACCAAACAACAAATTGAAAAATGGAATGAAACAAATGGTAAGTACAAAATTAATGCTACCATCGAAGGTGTTTCAGAAGCTAACTCAGCAAGCCAAATGTTAACTGATGTTGAATCAGGTGCTGATGTTTATTGTTTCGCACAAGATCAAATGAATCGTTTAATTACTGCTGGTGCTTTAAATAAATTAGGTACTGGTGCAAGTTCATTTGTTGATACAAATAATGATGCAGGTTCTGTTAGTGGTGCTAAAGTTAATGGTGAAATTTATGCTTATCCAATCACATCAGATAACGGATATTTCATGCTCTATGATAAGACAGTTATTAAAGAAGAACATTTAAATAGTTTAGAAGATATCGTTGCTGATTGCGAAGCTGCTGGAAAGAATTTCTCAATGGAAAACGAAACCAGTGCTTGGTATATTGCTTCATGGTTCTTTGGTGCAGGTTGCAAATCAACTTGGACAACTGATTCTGAAGGTAAATTTGTCTCAGTAGATGATGATTTTAATAGTGCAAATGGTCTTATTGCTATGAGAGGTATGCAACATCTTCTCAAATCAAAGAATTATGTTTCACAATCTGGTGCTGCTGCATTTAGTGATGCTATTCCTTCTGCAGTTTTAGTTTCTGGTACATGGGCAGTTGCGGATGCTAGAAAAGTTCTTGGCGATAATCTTGGTTGTGCAAAACTTCCATGTTATACAGTTGATGGAAAACAATATCAAATGGGTTCATATTCAGGTTATAAATACATGGGTGTTAAACCACAAAAAGATGCGACAAAATCAGCTGCTTTAAATCAATTAGTTCAATATTTATCAGGTGAAGAATGTCAACTTGAAAGATTTAATACTTTAGGTTGGGGACCATCAAATAAAGCTGCTGCTGCTTCAGATGCAGTCAAAGCAGATGAAGCTTTATCAGCATTAATTGCACAATCACCATATTCAATTCCTCAAGGACAAATCCATGGTTCATGGTGGGATATTGCAAAAGTTTTAGGATCAAATGCTAAAGATGCTGCTTTAGATGATAAAGCTGCTTTACAAGCTGGCCTTGATACATATAAGAAAGCTATTGATGCATTATTCTCAATGAGCGATGAAGAAAAGAGAGCTTTCAGCGTTATCGGTTCATTAAATGGAACTGGATGGGCTACTGATTACGAAATGGAAGAAACTGAAAAGAATTCAAATATTTGGGTTTCTAAAGATGTCTTCGTTATTACTGAAGAATCAATTTCAAAAGGTGAAAACGAATTCAAATGCCGTCAAGGAAAATCATGGGATGTCTCATTTGGTAAAGATGGTGGTAACTATATAATTACTGAAGCAGGATCTTACAAAATCAAATTAACATTTGATGGAACAAATGGTACCGTTGAATTATTAAATCAAGCTGCTTAATTAGTTGGATTTTCAAGATAATTAGGTTGCTGAAAAAGCGACCTAATTATCTTTTTATTAAAAGGAGAGACAAAATATGAAATTTCATAATATCTCCGATTTAGAATATTTACGTTTAAATAAATGGCAGAAATTTGTGTATAAATTCATAGGTTTCTTTATAGGAATAGGACATTTATTTAAACGTATAGGGTTAAAAATCGGGAGAGGTTGTAAGAAACTTTATTTCAAAATTGTTGATGAAGTAAAACTTCTTTATACAACTATCGTTAAAGGCTCTTGGAAGAGCAGAGTTTCAGCACTTGTTATGGGTTTTGGAAATCTTTCAAGAAAACAATGGGCTAAGGGACTTTTATTCTTAGTTTTTGAAATCGTCTTCATTTTGTATATGGTGTTTTATGGTGGATATTGGTTATCTAAATTTTCAACTTTAGGAACTGTGTCTTCATCAACTATATATGATCCAGAACTTGATACATATGTAACGATTGCTGGCGACGACTCATTCAAAATTTTACTCTATGGCTTAATTACTATATTATTCATTGTTGCATTTGTTGTGACCTGGTCATTAAATATGCATCAATGCGCTCTTTTAGACAAGATTGAAAGAGAAGGAAGAAAAGTTAAGAGTAATAAAGATGATTTAAGAAGTATGGTAGATGATGAATTCCATAAAACATTACTTGCTTTACCAGTTTTAGGTATTTTATTCTTTACTGTTATGCCAATTATTTTCATGATTTTAGTTGCATTTACAAATTATGATGTAAATCATGATGGATTCTCTAATTTATTTACATGGGTTGGTTGGTCTAACTTTAATACATTGCTTTCATTCACTAGTGGAAGTAATTTCATGGTTACATTTGGTGAAGTTCTTTCTTGGACCTTGATTTGGGCAGTATTTGCAACATTTACTAACTATTTCTTTGGTATGTTGGTTGCTATGCTCATCAATAAAAAAGGAATCAAATTCAAAAAGGTTTGGAGAGGAATTTTAGTCTTAACAATCGCTGTTCCTCAATTTATTTCCTTACTTTATGTTTCTAAGATGTTTACCGTTAGTGGTATTGTTAACGGATTTATTGTTAAGTTTGGTGGAACCGCAATTGATTTCTGGGGAACTACTTGGCTTGCAAGACTTATGGTTATTTTAATTAATATTTGGATTGGTATTCCTTACTTAATGCTTATTTGTACAGGTGTTTTAATGAATATTCCAAAAGATTTATATGAATCTGCAAAAATTGATGGAGCTAATGGTTTCCAACAATATGCAAAGATTACATTACCATATATGTTATTCGTTACTGGTCCATATTTGTTAACTCAATTTATTGGCAACATCAACAACTTTAACGTTATTTACTTATTAACTGGCGGTCTTCCAACAAAAATTAATGGTGTCGTTAATGGCACTGCAACTGGTGATACAGACTTATTAATTACCTGGTTATTTAATATGGTAACTGGTGCAAACCCAAGTTACTATACAGCTTCAATTGTTGGTATTTTGATCTTTATCGTTGTTTCAGTTTTATCATTAATTGTTTATAACGTTATGCCATCAACTAAGAATGAGGAGGATTTCTCATAATGACACTTACTGAATCTTTAAAATTAAGAAAATTAACTGCTTCTGCTAAAAAAGAAAGATTAGAAGCAGAAAAAGAAGAAAAGAAAGTTTGTGGGCCTAAAACAGAGGGCGATCCAAAACATCATATGGGACTTTCTAAAACAAGAATTATTACTAATACAATTGGATATATTATTCTTGTAATTATGTCATTTATTTGGCTTATTCCATTCTTCTGTTTATTTTGTGAGTCATTTAGATGTGAATCTACATGGCAAGTCGGTTATATTATTCCTCAACAATGGGGATTTGATAACTACATAAATTTATTTACTAAAACAAACTTTAAGAGATGGTTTTTAAATACATTTATCGTCGCTTTAGTAGTTTCAGTACTTCAAACCTTATTTGTCTTAGCAATGAGTTATGGTTTATCTCGTTTAAGATTTAAAGGTCGTAAGTTCTTAATGAACTTTATGTTAATTCTTGGTATGTTCCCTGGATTTTTAACTCTTATTTTACTTTATAAGTTATTGAATTCATGGCATATGACTAACGAAAATGCAATTTGGGGTATGATTGTAGTTTATGTTGCTTCTAGTGGTATGGGATATTATGTATCTAAAGGTTTCTTTGATACAATTTCAAAATCACTTGATGAAGCTGCTAGAATTGATGGTGCTTCTCGTCTTCAAATCTTCTACAAAGTTATTATGCCTTTATCAAAACCTATCGTAATTTATACAATCTTAACTGCGTTTATGGGTCCTTGGGGAGATTTCGTTTTTGCTAAATATTTGTCTCACGCAACAAGTGATGGTATGAACGTCGCGGTTGGACTTCAAAATTTAATTTCAACTCCAGCATCGCTCTATTCAAATTACACAATGTTCTGTGCTGGAGGAATTGTTGTTGCTCTTCCTGTAACAATACTCTTCATGTTCTTACAAAAGTATTATGTTGAAGGTGTTACTGGTGGTGCTGTTAAAGGATAGATAGGAGAGAATATATGGCTACTGTAAAATTAACAAATGTTAAAAAAGTTTATCAAGGTGGAGTTGTCGCAGTCGATAATTTCAATCTTGATATTAAAGATAAAGAATTTATTGTTTTTGTCGGACCATCTGGTTGTGGAAAATCTACAACATTGAGAATGGTTGCTGGACTTGAAGACATTAGTGGTGGAACTGTTGAAATCGATGGTGAAGTCGTTAACGATTTACAACCAAAAGATCGTAATATTGCAATGGTTTTCCAAAACTATGCTTTATATCCACATTTAACTGTCTTTGAAAATATGGCTTTTGCTTTAAGACTTAAAAGACCAAAACTTTCAAATGATGAAATTTATAAAAGAGTTACTAATGCTGCTGAAGTATTAGGTATTACTGAACTCTTAATGCGTAAACCAAGAGCATTATCTGGTGGTCAACGTCAAAGAGTTGCTATTGGTAGAGCTATGGTTAGAGATTCTAAAGTCTTCTTAATGGATGAACCATTATCAAACTTAGATGCTAAACTTCGTAATCAAATGCGTGCTGAAATTATTCTTTTAAGAAAGAAAATTGATACTACATTTATTTATGTTACACACGATCAAACTGAAGCTATGACTTTAGGTGATAGAATTGTTATTATGAAAGCTGGTATTATCCAACAAGTTGGTACTCCTACTGAAGTTTTCGAAATGCCAAAGAACCTATTCGTTGCTGAATTTATTGGTGCTCCAAAAATGAACATCTTTAAAACAAACCTCGTAGAAGAAAAAGGAAAATATACAGTTACTCCTCATGGTGCAACAATTGAAGTTGATGGCGAAAAAGGTAAGATGCTTAAAGAAAAAGGTGTTAAATCTTGTGAAGTCTTACTTGGTGTCCGTCCAGAACATATGTTCCTTGCTAAAGAAAAAGGACCACACACCATTACTACAACCTTACAAGTTAATGAAATGATGGGTAGTGAACATCACTTACACTTAATTACTGAAAATGGTGAAAAAGTTATCTTAAGAGTTCCAACTTTAAATCTTACAACTGAGGAAAGAGCAGCTCTTGTTCCTGGTAAAGAAGTTTATGTTACATTTGGTGGTAACGTTATGCATTTCTTTGATCCAGAAACTACTCATAACTTACTCGTTGACGAAAAATAAAATTTATTTAAGAAATAATAAAAAGATAAGGCTAGGCCTTATCTTTTTTTATAAAATGTTTGTTTTGCTTATGATGTATAATTTTCACTTTCTATTTTAATAAATTCTTTGATGGATATACTTTAGTACAAGTTTTTCTGGCTTTTGGACAAGAAATTGCATAAATTACTTAAAATTAACAAGATAATTTATTTAATTAATGGCCCATCTTTTACAATCTAGATTTTATAACTTAGTCTTAATCTTTTAATGTTGTTAAAGGAATAACGATAACATCATCGTTTCTTTTATATATAGCATTTAAAACACCACAAATAATTACTTTAAATACTGGAGGTTTCTCCCCATTTTTAACCATTTTATTTGTAACTTTTATTAAGTTTTTTGCTCCTTCATCAATTCGATTTGCAGCAAGTTTAATTTCAATTGCACCCCAAGAACCATCATTAAATTCTATAATTGCATCTATTTCATCATTATCGTAATTTTGGTAGTGATATAGTTTTGCTCCAATACTACTTGCGTATATTGATAAATCATGTTCAACCAAAGCTTCAAAAAGAAAACCAAAAGTATGAAGATCATTTAGTAACTTCTTTTCATTAAGATCTAATAAAGCTGCAGTCAATGAAGGATCTACAAAATGTCTTTTAACTGCACCTTTAACTCTTAAAGATGATCTTACATTAGGATTATATGGAAGTTGGTTGTTAAATAAGAACATTCTATCAAGTTCATCAATATATCTAGTAATAGTATCACTAGATATGGTTTTAGAATCTATTTCTTCTATATCTTTTGATATCCTAAGAATGCTAACAGTTGTAGATTCATTTCTAGCTAAAGATTTTAAAACTCGTTCTATTTTATCTTTAGGAATTTTCTTGCCTTCTTCATTTAATAAAGTACTATTTATTATTTTTTCAACATAAGATTTTGGCATAATAGAAACATTTTTAGCGTTTATATTTTTTGGCCATCCACCCCTAATAATATAATATGCAAGTTTTTCTAAACTTGTTTCTTCTACAAGTTTTGACTCTATTTTCCCATCTTTTAAATCTTTTAAAGATATAATTCCTGAAGAATCTCCTGTTTCATATAAAGACATTGTATTCATCTTAATATTAACTATTCTTCCTGCGCCAGAATGCATAATTCCTTTAACTATTGGAGTAGTTGAACCAGTTAAAATTAAACTACCATATTCATTATTTTTATCGACATATGCTCTTGCAGCATCCCAAATTGTTGGAACTTCTTGCCATTCATCAATCATTCTTGGTTTATCGCCATTTAAAATTAGACTTGGATCAATTTTTGCAAGTTCACGATTAGAAAAATTATTTTTAGGATCTCCAACAAGGAATTCGCTATTAGAATGATGTGCTGAGGTCCAAGTCTTTCCACACCATTTAGGACCTTCTATACAAATAGCTCCTGCACTTTTTAAATATTCATCAATAATCTTATCAATAATTCTTGGCTTATATTCCTTATCGTTTTCTAAAGTACTCATAACTAATAACCCTCAAAATGATTCATATAAATTTATAGTTTTATTTTATTGATTTGCGGAACTTTAGTCAATATATTTGCGGAATTTTCAGTACTATTTTTGCGGAATTTTCTGATAAATTATATCGATAAATGGCTTAAATATTTGAAAAAATTCATATTTCCATCAGGTCATAAAAAGGCAAATATGTAATTTCATCTTTTAGACTATAATTTTTTAAAGAAACAACATATCTTTCTTTAATAGATTTACC
>CAVGUA010000106.1:0-1177 GCA_963632335.1 Parabacteroides goldsteinii | reverse complement strand
AATTTATTTTTAAATTCAATTAATGAATTTATATCTCTAATACTATTCGATTTGATTTCAAAAGGTATGACTTTTCCTTTTTTATAAATCATTAAGTCTATTTCATAACGTTTAATGGTTTTATTGTTTTTGGTATACCAAGAATAATAATAAGGAGTGTAACCACTAGATTTTAAAACTACTAAAGCAGCATTTTCAAATAGCATTCCTAAGTTTGAATTTATGTTATTAAAAATTAAACGATTATAAATATCTTCATCATCAACAAGATTATTTTTATAAATAATTGAAGTAAAAATACCAGTATCAAGATAATATAGTTTGAATTGTGATGAATCTTTAGTTAATGCAAATGCAGGATTTGGATCACTTGATTTAAAAACAGGAACTACAACCTTAGATTCAACAAGTTTTTCAAGAGTATTATTAAAAATAATTGTGTCACTTCTTTTACCAATCTTATTAAAAATAAATTTTGTAGAATGTCTAGAAAGCATCTCAGGCATTTTTTCCCAAACTAAAGAACAAATAGTTCCATATTTATTGTCAATCTTTTTAAAATCTTCTTCGTATATTTTAATGATATTTCTTTTTTCTTTTTCTACTTCATAAAAATCATGTTTATTAATATAAACATCAATAACTTTAGGCATACCACCAACAGCAATATAAGTTCTATATAATTTTGCAAGTGATCGATGCATATTATCATCGAAAGGTTCATTTTTAGAAAATTTGTCTTTTATAATATTAGAAGTTTCAAGCAAATCAAGAGCCCACAAAAATTCTTCAAAATCAAGAGGATACATTTCTAAAGAATCTTCTTTAGAAGGAATTAATATATCTGATAAATTTTCTTTTATAGAAACAAGTGAACCAGTTTCAAGATAAAAATATCTTTTATCTTCAACTAATGCTTTAATTGCTTGTCTTGCTTTAGGACAAAATTGAATTTCATCAAATATAATTAGCGATCCTTTTTTAAAGATTTTATTCCTAAAGCTAAAAAAAGATTTTCAAAAAACATATTAATATTACTTAAATTATTAAAACAATCATTTATTTCTTTTGAAATTCTTGAAAAATCAATTTTCAAATAAGATTCAAATTCGTTTTTGCCAAATTCTTCAGCTACTGTAGTTTTACCAACTCTTCTTGCCCCTTCAATAAGCATGGC
>CAVGUA010000105.1:0-9829 GCA_963632335.1 Parabacteroides goldsteinii | reverse complement strand
TTATATGATTAGTTCTTTAAAAAAACTTATAAATTGTAATGACGAAGAAAAATTAGTTAAAGATTTTGAAGATATTATTAATGAAAATTGTGATCAATATTTTGATGATGATAATAAATTAATTAAATATTATCAATCATTGCATATATTATCTAAAAAAGATGATGATTTTGATATTAAAGTTGTTTTTAAAATTCTTAAAGAAAATGTCAAATTAAGTAATGGTGAAATTACTTGTTCTAAAGAAGGTAATATAGAAAATTTAGAAGTTCATTTAGAATGTTTTGGTGGTGCAACTATTAGTAATGATTCAATTGTTATTACTCCTGAATTTAGAAAAAAATATGAAAATAAATATAATCAACAAAAAGAAACTTTCAAAAATAATGTAAAACCAACTGCAAGAATGCCAATAAGTATTAAGAAGCAAAATGACTTTTCACCTGAAAGATTTTTTATATATGTTGTTGAAAATAAGAAAATATATGATAGCTTTGATTTTGTAAAAAGTTTTTTATCAGAATCTAGTTCTAAAACTTTTTATTATAAAGGATCTATTGAATATAATTCTATTAGACCATTAAGGATTGATAAAGTAGAAATAATGTAATTTGTTTATTTAAATTAGTTATCAACAATGAATTTTAATAGCAATTATCAATTAAAATTTATATTCAATTATGAATTTGTAATTAAAGGAGGACGATTATGCGGCAATATTTAAAAGACCGATATGGGATGCCACTCGGTTATTATGAAGATAAAAGTAATAGGAGAGAAATTTATGATCGATGTGGTATGTTATTAGGCTATTTTGATGGAAAATATACATACGACCGATATGGCATGAGAATTGGTGAAGGCGATCTTTTAGCAATGCTCCTTAGATAATTAATAATTCTAAACAAAAAGCAATCTTTACTAGATTTGAAAGATTGCTTTTTAAAAAAGAGATTATTAAAAGTATTTTTATGCTATTGTTTTTTCGCTAATTGGGTCGAAAATATGGCAACGTGATGTGTGGAAATAAAGTTTCATTTTATCACCTGACTTTATTGGATTAATGTATGGAACCTTACTAACTAAATCAACGCCATCTAAGCTTGTATGAATGTAATAATCGTGTCCTAAAAGTTCAGCAACTTCTACTTCAATATCGATAGGAGTAATTTCTTTTTTGTCATTCATAGTTTTTTCATCATATAAATGAACATTTTCTGGACGAATTCCATATGCGATTTCATGTTTATTCTTTAAAGCATTATTTGCAAAAGCAACTTCTTTATTTAAGAATTCAATTCTTGCGGACATTTCAGCAATTTTGGTATTTAAAGTCTTTTTATCAATCGCTTTAATACCTTTTTCTAAAAGCATATTAGACCATTCTTTGATTTTTTCATTATCTTCGACAAGTTCTTTTTCAGAAACTTCAATTGCTTGTTTATAGAAATTATCATGAGCTTCTTTATAACCATTTGGCAAATCAAATGTATACTTGCCTATTGTTACTTTGCTATCTTCATATATGCCTTTTAAAATATTCATATTTGGCGAACCAATGAATGTTGCAACAAAAAGATTTGCTGGATGCGTATAAATTTCAATTGGTGTACCAATTTGTTGAACTCTACCAGCTTTCATAACAACAATTCTTGTTGCCATTGTCATAGCTTCGGTTTGATCGTGAGTAACATAGATTGTAGTGGAACCAAGAGATTCATGTAAGTGAACAATTTCAGCTCTCATTTTAACTCTAAGTTTTGCATCAAGGTTACTTAAAGGCTCATCCATTAAGAATAATTTAGCATGTCTAACAATAGCTCTACCAATTGCGACTCTTTGACGTTGACCACCAGAAAGTGCGCTTGGTTTTCTATTTAAATAAGGTTGAATTTGTAAGATTTTAGCGGCTGTTTGAACTCTTTCATCAATTTCTTCTTTTGTGAAAGCTCTTAAAACATTTTCACCATTCTTTAAGTATTCGCCTTTTTCGTTAATTTCTAAGCCTTTTTCTTTAGCTTTAGAAACTTCTTCATCAATTAAAGCACTATGTTTTTGTTCTTGTTCTTTAACAAATGCTTTTATATTTTTCTCGGATTCAAGATGCATTTCTAAAACTTCTTTAGTTGCGTTTTTTGAAACGTTATATTTATTCATTAATGCATTAAGTGCATCTTGACCTTTAGCAACATTTAAAACTTCTTCATAATCTTTTAATAGTTTTAAAACATCTGTGCTTGTTCTATAAACTTCGCTATAATCATGTGTTTTTTGGTTTGTTAAAGGGAATGCCATATTTTTATAAACAGACATATGAGGATAAAGAGCATAACTTTGGAAAACCATTGCTAAACCTCTATCTTTTGGAGAAGCATTATTGCAACAACTCCCGTCAATCCAAAGTTCTCCACGAGTTATTTCTTCAAGCCCAGCAACCATTCTTAAAGTAGTGGATTTACCACAACCTGATGGACCAACGAAAACTATGAATTCATGTTCTTTAATATCTAAATTAAAATCATAAACTGCTTGTACACCATTTGGATAAATTTTATCTATATGACGAAGTGAGGTGTAAGCAAGATCGTTTGGTTTTACTTTGCCTGGATGATTCTTTCTATCTTTATAAAGATATAATTCACCAGGTTTTTCAACTGGACCATTAACTACTTTTTTAGTTTCTTCTTGTTTATTTAGTTTCATAATTTTTTTACCTTTCTTGTAATTTTTATACTAATAATTTACTAATCATTATATTTTTTGATTATTTCTTATCTAATAAATCAAGATTTTTATTAATTAATTCAATTCTTTGAACAACTGAATCATGACTTCTATATGCATCTTCTTTTGAAGAGAAACAATAATCTAGCATTTTTTCTTCGTTTGTTTTTAATACATGAAGTCTTGTATCGCAAGAACCATAATATACTAATATAGTTCCATCTTCTAATTTTACTGCGCCATTTGTAAATACTACGTTATTTACATCCCCAACTCTTTCATCTTTTAAAGGAGCTAAGAAGTAACCGGATGGTTTAGCAATTATTTTTGTTGGATCTTTTAAATCTGTAACAAAGACATATAAGACATATCGTAATCCACTTGCAGTATTTCTAACTCCATGAGCGAAATTTAACCATCCACGTTTTGTTTTTATTGGAGTAGCTCCTGCTCCATTCTTGCTTTCATAGACTGTATGATAAACTTTTTTATCTATTATTTTTTCTTCGTCTATTACAGCATGCTCTATATTACTAGCAAGGCCAAATCCGATTCCTTCACCATCTCCAGTATCGATAAATCCCGACATTGGTCTAGTATAGAACGCATATTTTCCATCGATGAACTCAGGATGAAGAACTACGTTTCTTTGTTGAGGAGATCTTAATGTTTTTAAATTATCAAGTCTTTCAAAATGGATTAAATCTTTAGTCCTAACAATTCCGCATTCTGCAATTGCTGCGCTAGTATCTTTACTTGTATCATCGTGAGACTCAGAGCAGAAGGTTCCATAAATATAACCATCTTCATGCTTTGTAAGTCGCATATCGTATACATCGACTTCATTTTTAACAGTATCATCGAGTAATATTGGATATTTATCAAATTTGAAATTATCAATTCCATTTTTACTTCTTGCTACCGCGAAGAATGATTTTCTATCTTTACCTTCAATTCTAACTACTAAACATACTTCATTATTTAATAGTATTGCCCCTGCATTGAAAGTTGAATTGATTCCAAGTCTTTCTAAGAAATATGGGTTAGTGGTGGAGTCTAGATCAAATCTCCATTCAATTGGAACAGAATCCCTTGTTAATACAGGATATTTGTATCTTGTAAATAATGGATTATCTTCGACTGCTTCTTCATTTTTTCTTTTAAGAAATTTTTCTTGTTTATCTTTTAAAGCATAATATTTTTCATGTATCATAATTATTCTGCCTTTCTAAGAATTTCAAAGCACATTCTTCCATTGTGATATGGACATTTCCATGGTTCAACAATGGGTTTATCTAAATTTGGTTCATTATTTTCATTTAAACTATAGAACCATTCAGAATTTGGCCTTTTATCAATGAAGTATTTTTCAATCGCTTCTAATATATCTTCAGTTAATTTAAGGTCTTTTTCATCATGATAAAGTGTATATTGATATAAATAACCATTTACAGATTCAGCTTCAACCCACCAAACTTTTGTTAAATCTTTCTTGCCTTTTTCACATTCATTAATGATAAATGGATGATAGTAGGCTCGATTTCTAACGTAAGTTGCTAGGTTAGTCGAAATTTCCTTTATCTTAATAGTTAATTTTGGATCATTAATGACTTCACTAGCTTCTAAAAGCAACCAACTTGCTTCAATTTCGTGACCGTAGCTTTCTAAATCAATAAGTGAATTCCAATTTTGATCAAAGAAAACTTCTAGTCTTGATTTGTTTTTATTATAGATTTTATTAATGAACATATTAGTGACATAAACTAAAGCATATTTTACTTTTTTACTTGGAATAAACCTTTCTAAAGCGGTGTATGCTTCAATTAAATGAAGAATTAAGTTCATCGAGTAAGTTGCATTAACTCCATTTTCACTTAATATATCATTATCTTTAAAAGAAAAATCTACATTACCTTCTTCTAAATAATTTCCATCACTTTTCTTGCATTTAGTTTCAATTACATCAAACAAGTTCATTGCTAGATTTTTTGCTTCATTATTTTTTGTTGCCTCGTAATAATAACTAAGAGCATAGATTGCAAATGCAATATTGTAAGTGTGTTTAATGTCTTCAAGAACTTTTCCTTTATAATCTAAGGACCAATAGACGCCACCATACTTGACATCAATCGCTTCTTTCATGAATTTATAAGCATGGGTTGCTAATTCTTTAGCTTCTTCATCTTTAAACATAAGATAATATTCAGAGAAGAAGTAAAGAATTCTTGAATTTAAAGTAACACCCTTTTTATATTCTTTATCGATTTTTAATGAAGAATCAACATAGCCAAAATAGCCACCATTTTCTGTATCTTTTAAGTTTTTCCAAAAGGCGAAAATATTTTTAGCAATTTTTGTTGCTTCTTCTTTTAATCGCATTTTCCATCCTCGCTATCTAAAGGATCCAATCTTGAATTTTTCTTGATGTAATCTAATATTTCGTCAACATATCCAAAGGCTAAACCAACGAAAGTATCAGCACAACCATAGTATATTGCAATCCTATTTGTATCTTGGTCTTGTAAGGTTGCAACTGGGAAAGTTACATTGTCAACAAAACCTTTTGTTTCATAATCTTTAACAGGTGTAAGAAGGAAATTTTTACACCTATATAAGACTTTGCTTGGTTCATTAATATCTAAAATTGCTGCCGATAATGAATAAACAAATCCATTACATGTTCTAGTAACTCCATGATAGAAAAGTAGCCATCCATCAACAGTTTCAATAGGTGCTGGACCAGCCCCTATTTTTAAATTTTCCCACCATTCATTAGTTGGTGACATTATGTGTCTATGATGACCATAAAATTCTAAATCTTTTGAATATGATAAGAATATATCGCCAAATGCAGTATGGCTTGAATCGCTTGGTCTAGAAAGTAAAGCATAATAACCATTTATTTTTCTAGGAAACAAAACTGCATTTCTATTAAATGGAATAAAAGGATTTTCAAGTCTTGTAAATGTTTTAAAATCTTTGGTTTTTGCAAGACCAATACTAGCTCCATAGAAATTAGTGCACCAAATTATGTAATAATTATCTTCGACTTTTACAAGTCTTGGATCATAGTCATAATATCCATTGAAGTCTTTGCCATTTTCATCTTTAAACTTTAATGGTTCTTTTTCAAAATCCCAATTAATACCATCTTTTGATCTTCCTAAAAATAAATTAGGAACACCATTTACTTTTTCTCCTCTAAAAACTCCAATGAACCCATCTTCAAAAGGAACGACAGCTGAATTAAAAATTCTATCGATACCTTCTGCAGCTGGACGTGTTGTAATAGGATTTTTCGAATATCTCCAAAGTGGAGAATCACTTTTTTCTTTTCTTTCTTCAAATGGGATATTTTTTAATGAATATCCATTAATTAATACTTTTTTCATAATCTTTAACATCCTTTATTTAACGGCACCACTAGTCATGCCACTATAGATTTGTTTTTGTAATAAGATAAATACAACAATTGTTGGAACAATAGCCATAACAACACCTGCACAAACTACGCCCCAATCAGTATTTGTTGCACCATTCATTTTTTGCAAGAAAGTTGAAACGGTGTAGTGGTCTGGCATATATAAACTTGGTAAATAGAAATCGTTATAATATCCGATACCTTTAATAATAACAACACAAGCAATTGCAGGTTTCATTAATGGGAAAACAATTCTCCAGAATATTTTCCAATAATTGCAACCATCAACTAAACCAGCTTCATCTAGATCTTTTGGAATTCCTTCAAGGAATTGAATAAAGATATAAATTGAGATAATATCTGTTCCTCCATAAAGAAGAATAATTGCGAGTGGTTGAGTAGATTCAGTTGTAAGACCCATTTTTGAAATTAAACCAAAAACTGAAACTTGCATTGTAACGCTAGGAATAATTGAAGCAACTAAGAAGAGTGCTTTAACTAATTTTTTACCTTTAAAATTGAAACGTGATAAAACGTAAGAAACAAAAGCACCTGACATAACAGTGAAAACAATTGAAATGCCAGCAATTCCCATTGTCCAAATGAAAGCCTTTCCTAAAGTAGTTGGATTATAACTACTTAAAGATTGGAAATTCCATGCAGAAGGATGAGGAACACCATTTGCATCATAAGTGATGCCAAAATAATTTGACCATCTAAGCTCACTTGGGAATAAAAGTGGATTTGTTCCAGTAATTTCAACATTATTCTTAAATGATGAAGTTAAAATAACATACATTGGAAGCAAAACAATAATTGCTGCAACAACGAGTGTTATATACATAAAGATTGTTAAAATTATTTGTAGTGGAGTCTTTTTATATTTAACACTACTAGTTAAAGATTCTCGATTACGTTCATAATGTCTAATTTGTAACTTTTCAATAAAACTATACATAATTAATCCTCAACTTTCTTTTCAACAACTTTTTGCACAAGTGCGACTATGCAAACAATAATTAACATAACAATTCCTAATGCAGCACCTAAACCAATATCTCTATTAACAAATGCAATATTAATTGTTTTCATGATAAATGATTGAACAACTGAGTTATTTGGTTGCATAATGTAAGGAATTTCAAAAACTTGAACAGCACCATTAACAGCTAAAATTAAATTTAAGAAAATGATCTTTTTAATTGATGGAAGGATAATGTGAGTAAATTGTTTCCATTTATTTGCTCCATCAATTTCACTAGCTTCGATAGTATCTCTTGAAATTGATTCCATACTACCAGCAAACATAACCATGTTATTTCCTAAATATCTCCAGACAGAAATTGCGGCAAGAATAATATTAGCGGACCAGAAAGTTCCAAAAAATGCTTTATCTGGCTGGCCGAACATTTGTCTTATTGTGTTAATAACGCCACCATCTCCACTTGGTCTTAAAATTAAAAGCCACATTAATGAAATAGCAACGCCATTTAATAATGAAGGAATAAAAATAATTGCTTTAAAGAAACTTGCACCACGTGGTCTAAAATAAAAAATAGTTGCAAAGTAAAGTGCAAGTGCAATTTGAACGAAAGAACCTAAAAGGTATATTCCTGAAACCTTTAATGGTTCCCAATATTCTGCATTAGTAAATACAGTATAGTAATTATCAACATAAAGAGAGTCAGCACCAAAAGCAACAAAAACTGGGTTCTGATCAGTGAAACCTCTCATGTGATACATTGAGTATTTAATCATATCCACGAGTGGGACATATGTAAATAAAATAAGAGAAGTAAGAGGAATAGCTAAAAAGCAAATAATAAGCAAAATTCTTTCAGTTTTAAGCCTATTAGTACTATTTAATTTTTTCTCATTACTACTTTTTGGAGTAATTGATAGACTTTTTGCCATGTTTATTTTCCTTTCTTATAAGCATGAAAGGATCACATGCTAATTTTATGCTAGTGATCCTTCAAGATAACTTGACTAAACTATTTAATCAAGGATGAAACTTTATCGACTGCTTCGACCCATTTTGCATTCCATTTAACGCATAAATCATCGAAAGCTTTAAGTTTTTCGCTATATGAGGCACTTCCAGTTGCAGCAGTAACAACTTGTGAAAATCTTGCGCCGCTATCATATAATTTCAAACCAGAAAGTTCTTCAATTTTTCCAACAATACCAGTGTATTTAGTTGTTGCTGGACCTTGGATTAAGAATTCACAATTTTCAAATGCTTCCAAACCATCTGGCATACCATCTTTTGCCATAATTGAAATACCACCTTCAGCTTGTGCATATCCTGATTCTTCAACCATGAATGTAACGAATTTTTTAGCTGCATCTTGATGTTTGGCATCAATCTTTTTAGAAATGCCATATGAGTAATCAGAACCACTAGCAGCATAGTGTTTACCATCTGTTGCGGTAAATGGGAATGGCATATAGCCAATATCTTCTGGATGATCGCCAGCTTCTTTAAATTGATTGATAGCCCAGTTTCCCATGACCATGCAGCCAATTTGACCATTATTAATTTTAACTTTTGAACCTTCCCAATCGGTAGTGGTGTGATCTTCTTCAGTTAAACCTTTTGCCATTAAATCAAAATATAATTTTGTTCCAATATAGTGGCCATCATTTGTATCTTTCTTCCAAGCATTTTTATCAATACACATTGTATTATTTCTGTAATCACTGTCCCCCGTTAATAAACCGCCACTTAAATGGTCTTCCCATTGATCTGAAGTCCATCCATCATGAGCGTTGGTGTAATATGGAATACAATCTTTAGCTTTGCCATTATTAGAATCTTTAATTTTTTGCATTGCGCTTAAGAATTCATCAGGAGTTTTAATATTTGCTGGATCAATTCCTGCATCCTTGAATACTTGCTTATTATATGCAATACCACTTACATTATTCATACTTGGCATTCCATAAACTTCGCCATTGTAGTATTTAGAATATAGATAACCATTTCTATATTTTCCAGTTGCTTCTAAATCAGTAGCTTTTCCAAAAGAAATATAATAATTTGGAAGTTGTTCTGAATCAGTAATGGAAATCATTGAAACATCTCCATAATCACCAGCTGTTAACATCTTTTCAAGATCACCAGCATAGTCTTTCATGGTTTTGACTTGAACTTTGATTTCTGGATATTTTTCATTAAACTTTGCAATATATTTTGCATAAGATCCATTTGAATCAAGGTCAGTACGATTTGATAAGAACTTTATTGTAACTGTTCCATCATCGCTTCCGCCTCCGCAACCTACTAAACTTATGATTGCAAAAGCAGATAAGAGACACGTCATTAATTTAAATTTCTTCATAGATGATTATTCTCCCTTCTTTAAGTTAAATTTTTTACTTAATTTTTTTGTCTATGAATAAGTCTAAGCCATTATATGAAGTAAATTTTTTTGCTGTCAACACCAAATGTAAGCCCTTTCATTCAAAAACTTCATTTTTTTCAAAAAAACACAAAACTAAACGAAAAATTTAAGTTAAAAAATATTTTTTAGCAAATTTATTTAACTAATTTTAACATTTCATAAATGAAAAAAGATAGTAAATATCGATGGTTTCACATATATGACATTATTTTATCATTTAAGTTAATTAAATTAAACTTAATTAAATTTATTTGTAAATCTATCAAAACACTTAAAT
>CAVGUA010000104.1:0-3533 GCA_963632335.1 Parabacteroides goldsteinii | reverse complement strand
AAAAAGCTACTGATTATTTAATTCATACTGATTTATCTTTAAATGACATCGCTAATTTATTAGGTTTTGTTGATGCATCCCATATTTCAAAACATTTCCAATCCAGCATTGGAATTTCACCTATGGAATATAGAAAAATATATCAAAATTTACATCAAAAAACGGTTTATAGTCGTAACTCGAAAGAATATGCATATTTGATTACGGATTATCTCTATAAAAATTATATGGTTGAAAATTTAAATTGTAATAAAGTTGCTCAAAAATTTGGCTTATCAGCTACTGATATTAATAAAGCATTACTTTATTACACTGAAAAAAACTTTGATAATTTACTTAATTTTATAAGAATTAATAAAGCTTGTGAGTTACTTGCATCAACTGAAGATCAAATTTTATATGTCGCTCTCGATGTTGGATACAACAATGTTAAAACTTTTAATTTAAACTTCATAAAATATAAAGATATGACACCTTCAAATTTTAGAAAAAATGTAACTTTACAATATACAGATGGAAGCGAAACAACAAATGTTAAAGGAAAAGACAAAAAGTAGACTTAGTTTTCTTGGACTTTTATTTATTGGAATTGCATGGGGACTTGGATATATTGGTGTTCAACTTGCCGTTGATAATGGTTGGTCTTCAATTGCAATAATGGTATCTAAAGGTTTAATAGGTGGTGGAATCTGCCTTGCTTTTTCGTTTAAAGAAAAGTGGTGGAAAGACAAAGAATTAGTAAAAGGTTGTGTCATATGTGGTGTTTTTACGTTCCTTGGCTATCTTTTTCAAACTGAAGGTCAAAAGTTAACTACTGTTTCTAGTTGTGCATTTTTCACAGCAACTAATGTTGTTTATGTTCCAATTATTGCTTTTATATTTTTTAAAAAGAAAATAACTCCTCGATTTTTAGTTGCAACATTTATAGCTTTGATTGGAACTGGCGTCTTAAATTATGATGGAACAAAATTTCAATTTGGATTAGGTGAAATATATAATTTATTAGGAGCTATTTGTTTTGCAATTCAAATTGCTTATATGGGAACTTTAGCTCAGCATGATAAACCTTTTGGTTGTGCAGGTTTGCAACTTTTTGTTATGGGTATTATTGCAATCTGTGTTCTTCCATTTATTAAAACTAGCCATTTTGGAAATGGGAATGTTTTAGGTTGGGTTGGAATTATTTACGTAACACTTATAAGTTCAGCACTTGCTTACATTATTCAAGCATTTGCAGAAAAATACGTTGACGAGACAATTTCAGGAATTTTGCTTTCTCAAGAATCAGTTTTTGGGACAATTTTTTCTGTAATTATTCTTAATGAATCATTAACGATATATAGAATTATTGGCGGAATAATCGTTGTTTTGTCAGTCTTGCTTTGCTCAATTGATGTTAAAAAAATATATTCAAAAGTCAAAAATAAAGACAAAAACGATAATGTATTAACTCTTGAAAAAAATGATATAAGCATTCAAAATAATGAAGACGAATAAATATTTATGAATTTTAAAGTTTTTCTTCTTTGCATTATTGTTATCAACTATTTCCTAAATATTTTTTATGATGTTCTTTATATAAATAGTTCAAAAAGAGAAGTTCCTGAATCGTTAAAATTTTTAACTGAAGATAAAGGATATGGTAAATGGATGAAGTATCAAAAAACTGTAAATATTCATCGATTATTTGCAGATATAATAACTGGAATTCCTATTTTCATATTAATTTATTCTGACACTTTTTCAGCAATTAGTGATTACGTTAGTAATAATTATATAGTGCAAATTTTATTTTTACTTGGCTATATGGATATAGAACACTTTTTAGTTTCTTTACCATTTGAAATTTATTATACATTTAAAATTGAAGCTGATTATGGGTTTAACAAAACAAAAGTTGGCACATTTATTTTTGATCGATTATTCGGCTTAATATTTGAATTTGCTATTAATTTTTGTACAGCACTAATTTTCTTTACTTTATATATTTATTTAAATCCAGTTTTATGTCTTTTAATATGTATTATTTTATTAATTGCTTTCATTTTTGTTTTAAGATTTGTTTTTCCATATTTCCAAAAAATATTTAACAAATTTACTCCTTTAGAAGATTGTGAATTAAAAACTAAACTTTTAGATTTAATGAAGAAAAATGATTTTTATATTGAAGGGATTTACGTTGTTAATGCCTAAAAGATCTACCAAAGAAAATGCATATTTTACAGGACTTGGAAAAAGTAAAAGAATTGTTATTTACGATACTTTGATAGCAAATTATGAACCAGATGATATTGTAGCCATATTTGCGCATGAACTTGGACACGCAAAAAATAAGGACAACATCAAAGGAACTCCATTAATGATAGTTGAATTAGCACTTATGGTTACTCTTTTATACTTATTTACTTTACCTAAAAATCTTTCTTATGATTTTGGGTTTAATGAAACAAATTACGCAATTATCTTTATTTGTTTCATTATTTGCAGCGAATTATTAGAAAATTTAACAAGTTTTGTTCACAATATTTTTTCAAGAAAACATGAATATGCTGCTGATACTTTTGCTGTTAAAAATGGTTATAAGGATAATTTAATAAAATCGTTAACAAAATTATATAAAAGAGGGTATGGATATTTAAATCCAAATCCAGTTTTAGAATTTATTAAATTTTCTCATCCTTCTCTCAAAAAAAGAATTGATAATATGAACAAAGGTTAATTTATGGACAATATATTAGAAATAAATGATTTATGCAAAAAATATCCTACATTTGAATTAAAAAATGTCTCTTTTTCATTGGAAAGAGGAAAAATTATGGGCTTTATTGGTAGAAATGGTGCAGGAAAATCAACTACTTTAAAAGCTATTTTAAATTTAATAACATTTACTGGTTCAATAAAAATTAATGGTGAAGAATTTAAAAATAACGAAGAAGAAAATAAACAAGAAATCGCTTTTATTCTTGGAGGGATTAATGTTTATCGTTTTGTCACTGTTAAAACATTAAAAAATGTTACTAAGAGATTTTATAAGAAATGGGATGATGATTTATTTAAAAAATATTTAAGTTTGTTTGGCATTGATGAGAAAAAGAAAATTAAAGACTTATCTCAAGGTATGAAAGTTAAATTGAATTTAGCTCTAGCTTTATCGCATGGCGCAAGCTTATTAATTTTAGATGAACCAACGAGTGGTTTAGATCCGGTTTCACGTGATGAAATTTTAGAATTATTCTTGGATTTAGTGGAGAAAGAAGGCGTTTCAATTCTTTTTTCAACACAAATCGTTAGCGATCTAGAAAGGTGTGCAAATTATATTACATATATTAGAAATGGAGAAATTATCGATAGTGCTACACTTGATTGCTTTGTAAATAAATATATTTTAGTTAAAGGAGATTCATCTTCTTTTAATAAAGTACATAAAAGTTTAACTATTGGATATAGAGAAAATAATAATAAATTTGAATTTTTATCTAAAGTTGAAAATAAAGATGCATTCAAAGAATTTTCAGTTATGACACCTTCAATTG
>CAVGUA010000103.1:0-3687 GCA_963632335.1 Parabacteroides goldsteinii | reverse complement strand
CCTTTAGGACCAGCTTCTCCACAACTTGTTAAACCTATTGCACTAACCGCTAATAAGCTTAATACTAATAATTTAGATTTTTTCATATACTTAAAAAGCCCCTTTTTTATTAATATAGTGATAATAAAACATTAAAAGTGCCGAAGGCACGCTGTTTTTTTTTTTTTTTAGACATGTATTCAAATTTTGTTGACTATCAATTTTAGATAGCAAATCCAGAAGGATTTTGTAAAATATATTTGATAATAAGGGCGGACCATTGTCCGCCCGTAAATCATCTTTCATATATAAAAGGATATAAGTCTAATTCACTTAACCTTCATACTAAATTCTGCTCTAACTATAATATCTTCATTAATCATTAAAGTACTATATAAAGCATATTCTTCTATAAAGGCTACTTCATAACTTACTTCTTTATCATTAAAGAATAATTTATTAAGTTCATAATTATTATTTATTGGTTTAGCTAAGAAGATAATAGTGTCTAGATAATATGCTTTATCTAGATTAGAGATTATTTCTCCATTAATAGATAATTCATTATTTACTTCAATATTATGTAAGACTTTAATTTCTTCTTCTTTCTTTGATTCATCATCATTTGTGTTTTTAGGATTAGAAGTATCTTTTAAAGTTAATAGATATATCCAAGATCCATCAATCTTTTTATAGATATTAAATGATGATGAATCAAGATATATATCGTTATTATTTCCTTCTTCATTAATAGGTAATGCATTACCTATATAGAAGGAATTATTAGTAGATTTAATATAATTAAATAAGAATATAGATGAAATTAAGGAAGATAAAGAGAATAAAAAGGTTAGAGATAACGAAGAGATAAGTAATATTATTGATTTCTTTTTCATTGATGTGCTCCTTAGATTAATGGTTCTTCAAAGATAGCATCAACAAAGATATCGTAATTTTGCATTTGATATTCAATCTCAAAAGTTGATGCATCAAGTGCTGGTTCGTCAAAATTATGTTCTTCATTATTGATATATAATTTATCAAGATGTTTACCATAGTCAGGTGCAATAACAAATGTAACAATATCGCCTTCAAAAGCAGAGGACTTTTCACAAGTTATTTCTCCACCAGTAATGGTATTAGAAATAAGTATTTTGTGTTCATTATTTTCTTCTTCACTAACTACTAGTTCTCTATCTTGTCCAGGATTACCCTTATCTCCTTTATCTCCCTTTTCTCCTTTAATATTTCCTTTAATTACCCACTCTCCACCTTCTTTAACATATAAATTAAATTTTTCTAAATCTAGATAAGTATCATCATTACTTCCTAAAGTATTAGAAGGTATTCCTTTACCTGTTAAAAAAGATGATCCATCTTTCCCTGGTGCTCCTGTCTCTCCTTTTGGACCAGTAGAGCCATTTCTTCCATTAGTTCCATCTTTTCCATCGACCCCATCTTTACCAGGAGCACCATCTATTCCATCTTTTCCATTAGTCCCATCTATTCCATTAATCCCATCCTTACCATCTATTCCATTAGCGCCATCTTTGCCATCTCTTCCTGGTAAACCATCCTTCCCATCTTCTCCTTTAACATATATTACTTTAGGATTATTGTAAGCATATATAGAATAACTAAGAGATCCTATACTAATGAGTAAGGCTACACATATACCGACAACGACAAATAAATTTTGCTTATTTTTCATTTAAAATTTCTCCTTATTAATTGCAAAATTTTCTTTTTTACATCAATTAATAAAGCCACAAAACAAATCAAAAAGAGTAATTTGTTTTGTGGCTAAAGTTAGATAGGATATAAGTTTTTATGCATTAGTTTAAACCTCCGGTGTTTACTTAACTAATGTAAGTTTTCCTATAGTCTTAAAGAATAATTGTCCTTGTTTATAACTTATTATTGTTAAAGCAATTAGTAATAATTCTTCTAGGTTTAAAATAGCAAATAAAAACTTATTAATCTATAAAAATAATCTATGAAAAAATCGAATTGTAACGGATATACGTTACTTTTTCGATTTTTTAGCATATAAATTAATGATTATAATTTAAGAATATTTGCACTAGGTGTTTAAATAATTAAAAATATAAAAAATCATTCTTTAGATAAAATTCACTATGGAAATACGTTATTTATAGGTAAACAATTTTTTCTTGTTTGTTGAATTAAAAAATCAGGATTAATTATGGTTAAATTATTTAAAGCAATGAAAAGATTATTTATTATGTTTAACAAAAAATATTAACTATCACTCATAAAAGCAAAATATAAATAACCAAATTAAGAAAGATATTTAACCACTTCTACTATTATCATTATTTATATTTAAACAATGTCTATACTGCTTATATCCAATATTTCTAAACTTATCATTGAGTAGAAGAATATTAAAATTTAATTTATAATACTAGAAAAGGAGGACATGATTATGGGTAAATATCTAAATACAAATAATTATAAATTTTTAGAATACTATAATAGCGAGATTTTTGTAGATAAATCTAGACTTATAGATATTACTAACAAATCTTTAAATACTACAAATAAATACATGTGTGTTACCCGTCCTCGTAGATTTGGTAAAACATTAGTTTTATCAATGTTAAATGCATACTATTCAAAAGGATGCGATTCAAAAGAAATATTTGATAAATTGGCTATTTCTAATAGTCCAAACTATTTTGAACATTTAAATAAACATAATGTTATTTCTATTGATATGGCTGCACAATATACAAGATATGGATCAAATTTTCTTACAGAAATAAAGGTAAGATTAATAGATGAATTCAAAGAAAAATATCCAGGAATTTTTGGAGAGTACGATAATACAATTCAGGATATTATCATTAAAGTAAAAAAATCAAAAGGTGAAAGATTTATTTTTTTAATTGATGAATGGGACGTTATTTTTAGAGAAGAACCAAATTCAAGTTTATGCGATGAATATATTAAGTTTTTAAGAAGTTTATTTAAAGCAAGTGATGTTTCAGCTTGTATTGATCTTGTTTACATGACAGGAATTTTACCAATTAAAAGATATAGCACTCAATCCGCTTTAAATATGTTTAAAGAATATAATATGCTAGAACCAAGAAATTTAGCTGAATGTATTGGATTTACAGAAAATGAAGTTAAAGATTTATGTGCAAAATATAGTGTAGATTTTAATGAAATGAAAAGATGGTATGATGGATATCATTTAGGAGACTACGAAATATACAATCCTCAATCAGTGGTTGAAGCAATTTCTGAAAGAAAATTTAAAGATTATTGGACATCGACTAGTGCTCTTGAAGCCGTTACTAATTATATGAATTATGATAATGGCGTTTTAAAAAGCAAAATTTCTAGAATGCTTGCAAGTGAAAAAATCCCAGTCAATGTTATGAAATTCAAAAATGATTTAACACAAGTAAATTCAGAAGATGCCGCTCTTACGATACTTATTCACTTAGGATATTTAGCCTATGATGAAGAAAACAAAACTTGTTATATTCCAAATCACGAAATATCTAATGAATTTATTTTAGCAATTGATGATTTAAATTGGGTTGAACCATATAACCCAATTGCTAATTCAAAAGAACTACTCGAAAGAACTTTAAAAGGTGACACAAAATTTATTAATGAAACATTAGATGAAAACCATAAAGAATTAGCATCAATTTTTAACAAAAATAAAGA
>CAVGUA010000102.1:0-3172 GCA_963632335.1 Parabacteroides goldsteinii | reverse complement strand
AAAATAAGGATTATAGATTTATTTATATCGGATCAAAGAAGAATTATAAAAAAGAATGTAATAAAAATGCCAATTTAATTATTAATAATAATAGAGCAAAAGCTTCATGTGCATTATTTTCTCAATATGGAACTGGAGACTTTAGATTACCTTCGATTTTAATTAGGTCTAATTTAGGTTCTTATTCAACTAATTTTAAATTTAAAGAAGTAATTAAAAATGATTTAAATTTATTTAAAGATTTTAAAGAAAATATTAAAGAAACTATATCCTTTATATATAGAGATGAATTTCTAAATACAGAATTAAGCATAAATTTAGGGTCTTTCAAAGATTGTGATGGATTTATTTCTAACACCAATTTGGTAAATTATGGAAATACTATCGAAATAAATAAATTAGCTTCCTTTCAGTATGAATTATTTAAAAACGAACTAAAAATTATTTCATTTGATGGAACATGGCACGATGAAAGAAATTATCACGAAAGTATTTTAAAAGGTGGAAGAATGGAAATTGATTCTTTTACAGGGACATCTAGTAGTTTTCATAATCCTTTTGTAATTTATAAAATTGATGAAAATAAACTTATTTCAACAAATTTAATTTATAGTGCAAATCATAAAACTTCGATTGAAATTGATGGACATAAAAGAACAAGAATTGAAGTAGGAGTTAATGATTTCTTATTTTTAAAATCATTAATGAAAAATGAAAAATATGCATCGCCAGTATGTTATTTCACATATGGAAATTCATTAGATGAAATAATGGGTAACAATCATGATTTTGTTTTAAATCATATTTTAGAAGAAAAATACAAAATGCCACCAAGAGATATCCTTTTTAATTCTTGGGAAGGCGTTTATTTTGATTTTGATAGAAAAAAAATTCTTAAAATGGCCAAAAAATGTAAAGAACTAGGCGGAGAACTTTTTGTGATAGATGATGGTTGGTTTTATAAAAGAGATAATGAAAAATCATCATTAGGTGATTGGGAAGATTACGAATCAAAAACTGGGGGAATAGCAAAACTAAGCCAAGATATAAGATCATTAGGTTTGAAATTCGGTATTTGGATGGAACCAGAAATGGTATCAACAAATTCAAAACTTTACAAAGAACATGAAGATTATGTATTGAAAATACCAGGCAAAGAACCAATTTTTGAAAGATGGCAACTTCATTTAGATTTATCTAAAAAAGAAGTTCAGGATTATATTTATGATAAGATTTCAAAAGTTTTGAAAGAAACAAAAGCTAGTTACCTAAAATGGGATTACAATCGTAATTTTACAGACATCTATAAATTTGGTGAAACAAAAGGTTATTTTGATAATTACATTGAAGGTTTCAATAATCTTTTAAAAAGATTAAGAAAAGATTTTAGCGATGTTATTTTTGAAGGCTGTGCTTCTGGCGGATCTAGGTTTGATTTAGGAATGCTTAGATATTTTTCACAAATATGGACAAGTGATAATAATGATGCTCTTGATAGATATAAAATTGAATCATCTACCTTGCTTGCTTATCCAAACAATGTAATGTGTTGTCATTTGTGCGCACGACAAAATAATGATACCAAGCGGTTTTTTTCAACTATGGATAGATTCAATATTGCTCTTATGGGTAATCTTGGCTATGAATTAAATCCATTAACACTTACTAAAAAAGAAGAAAATGAAATTAAACAACTTAATCAATATTATAAAAATAATCGTGATTTTTTAAATAGAGCTAAGTGTTTAATGCTAGGTGATACTTTCAATAAAAATTATGGTGGAATAATTTATATTTATAAAAATAAAGCAATTGCGATACTTGTCACGAATGAAAAAGAAGCGACTATTTGCTTAAAAGGAATAAAAGAAGAGAAATATTATTATTGCGAAGAAGATAAGAAAACTTATTTAGGCAAAGATTTAATAGAAAATGGAATTTATCTCGATGCAAGAGATACTAAATACAATTTTAAAACAAAAAGGATGACTTTAATTGCAATGAACAAGAAGGAGGAACTTTAATGACTAAAAAAGTAAAATTGGAAGATATAGCTAAAGCGCTTGATATTTCAATTGTTTCAGTCTCAAAAACACTTGCTAATAAAGGTGGAGTCAGTGAAGAAACAAAAAAGAAAATTCTTCAAACTGCTAAAGAAATGGGCTATATCAAAGAGGTTAAAGAAAAAGTTGGTGTAGGAAAGAAAATATCAGTTGTTATTTCATCTAGATTTTTTAGCGATTCATCATTTTATTCAAACTTATATAGTTCATTATTAACTCACCTAAATGATGAAGGATACACAACTATTTTAGAAATGATAAGTTATGATAATGAAAGAGAAGATTACATTCCTTCATCTTTTAATAAAGAGACTTCAGGAATAATTTTTATAGGTGAAATATATCGTCCACTAATTGATAAGGCTATTAGAAGTGGAAAACCATTTTTGTTTTTAGATTTCTATGATCCTAATTATAGCGATGCAGTGAGTGTTTTATCAGATTCGCTTGTTGCAAGTTATTTATTAACGAAACATTTAATTGATACAGGTGCAAAAAATATTGTCTATGTTGGATCAATTAATTCGACATCTTCCATTATGGATCGATATCTTGGTTATTCTAAAGCAATGTTAAAAGCGGGATTAGGTCATTATATATCTTATATAGAAGATAGAGATGAAGATGGTGATTTTGTTGAGTTTACTTTACCAAATACTATTCCAGATGCATATTTTTGCAATTGTGATGAAGTTGCTTTTAGATTAGTACAAAAATTAAGAGATATTGGATATATGATTCCAAATAATGTACAAGTTTGTGGATTTGATGATTCATTAATTTCTAGACTTTCATCAATTCAAATTTCTACAGCACATGTAGATATGGATTCAATGACATCTATGGCAACTGCAATAATTTCAAAGCTAATAAACAATAAAAATGTTGCCAAACAAAGAACTTTAGTTCCATGTAAAATTATTTTGAGGGATTCAACAAAATGAAAAACGCTAATGTAAAAAATATTAATTCAAATGAAATAGAAAAAATATGTCCTGCAAGTTTTACTAAATCAATTTTTGCTTATCTTATTGATGCTGCAATTGTAATTATTTGCATATTTGTAAGTTATCTTTGCTTTACTGATTTTTTTGTAAATAAATATGATG
>CAVGUA010000101.1:0-11335 GCA_963632335.1 Parabacteroides goldsteinii | reverse complement strand
AAAAATTGAATATATTGATTTATAAAATGTTAGAGTTAACTCTCTAGCATTTTTATTAGTTATACGGAAATTGCAAATTTAAAAAGAAATTTAACTGCCAAACTTGCGGTTATTTTACTGCCAAACTTGCGGTTTTGCAGTTTATTAAAATTGATTTATTTACAAACTTGGGATTATTTTACTTACATTTTTGGGATTTTGACTTTTATATCCGTAAAATTATCTATTATTAAATTCATTAATTATTTTTTCTATTTCGTGAATGTTGCTTACAAAATGAATATTTTTAAACTTTTCATTGCTAGAAAATCCGAATTTTAACATATTATCTAACAATTCTTTTAAAGGATTATAGTATCCATTTAAATTATAAATTATGCATGGGCAGTCTAAGTGATTTATTCCTTCCTCACACATAATTTCAGATATTTCATCTAGTGTGCCTGTACCTCCAGGAAAAGCAATAAATGCATTAGAAAGTTCAATCATTTTAGCTTTTCTTTCTGACATAGTATTTGTTACATAAAGTTTGGTTAATCCTTCATAATTAACTTTATCTTCCATAAAAAAATTAGTTTCTACTCCAATTACTTCTCCACCGCTTTCTAAAGTAGATTTAGCAATTTCTCCCATTAAACCACTTTTACTTCCTCCATAAACTAAAGTATGGTGATTTTTACCAATAAATTCTCCAAGTTCTATTATCTTCTCTTTAAAAATAGGATCATTTCCAAAACTTGATCCGAGATATACTGCAATATTCATTTTTTGCTCCTTAACAACAACTAATATTTAATCATTAAAAGATTTAAAAATCTATTTTATTTAGTTAGTGATTTAAATGATAAAAAGATCAAAAAATATACATAAAGAATCATTAAAAATAATTATTTTTGTTAATTTTGAATATTGAAATAATATTTTTTTGGAGTACTTTTCACATTTGACAAATTACATGTCATAAATGAAATAATCACGATTATATCTTTTGTTTTAAGATTTGCAGTTTTTAATTTTTAACTTTTTTCATCAATATGTTTGTAACAAAATTAGTGATAAATTTGGAGTTTAACTCCAATTTTTGCACTGATATAATCTTTTCAGGAATTAAATTATGATTAAAAGAACTATTTTAAAATACATTGAAGAAGCAGTTAAATCTAGACCGGTAACACTTATTACTGGGGGCAAGACAAGTAGGTAAATCAACTATTGCCCAATTATTTATTGAAAAAGGATTTTCCTATATATCCCTTGATAATTCTAGAGAACGAAATATTGCCTTAAAAGATCCACAATTATTTTTACAATTGCATAAATGGCCATTAATAATTGATGAAGTCCAAAGAGCTCCAGGACTTTTTGATGCAATTGAAGAAAAGTGAACTTTTGCGCCTCCCAACATAACTTTTCTAAATTATCGATCCATTTTTACGTGAAGAACACCAATATCGTTAGTTACCCAAAGACCATAATCGTATTCATCACCATTCCTAATAATTGTTGGAACATAATTTCCATCTTCAGTAAAGAAACCTTCAGTAACTGAAACATAGCCTTGACTTCTTTGATTAAGAAAATCACCTGCATGTACTGCACTTGTTGTTTCTACAATATTAAATTTTGGATAGAGCATAAGTCTATAGGCATCACCTGTTAAATAAAATTCACCATTACCTTTATAAACAATAAATCCTTTTGCTCTATAGTTAGGATATTGAGCAGCAATATGTCTATTATCCATATTAATATCGCCTCCTGCTCCCCAAGCAGATTTATCAGGATTTAAAAAGCGAATTGAACCAACATAATCGCCAAAATCAATATAACCATTAGCTTGTCCTTCATATTGACCAACAGCATAAAGTTTTCCAGTTCCTTGATATTCTTCAATTAAATGTTTTGAATTTACTAAAATTTTAAGAGCACCACTCATTTCACCGACAGTCGAAATTAATTGTTTCATAATTGGATTATCGCTGATTGTACCTAACATTTCTTTTAATTGAGGATTAAATAATGCCGCAAACATATCGATTCCAAAAAGGTGAATTCCACAAAGACCATATTCTGCTACTGCTCTCATAGAATTTGTAATTGCTTGAGGAGTTGGCATTGATTCAGGAAGATAGAAAGTATTTCCTAAAGATGAATATGTTTTAAAGATATTATCACAAGTTGCATAATCAGCAAGATAAATATCTGGAGCAATTGCATCAATATTTTTAGCAAAATGTTTCCATAATGCAAAAACTCTAGTAGTTGCTCCGCCAGATGGATAATTTGTTCCTGGAATATGAGAATACATTTCTCCAAGCCAAACATTTATATACATTGGAAGATCAAGAACTTCTTTTCCTTTTCTTGTAACTTCATCAATATATTTAACAAAATAGTACGCAGAAAAATATTCTGCTCCATAAAAACCAAATACTTCTTCCCAAGTTCCACTTTTCTTAGCAAATAAGGCAACTTCTTCAGGAACTTCTTTATTAAATAATTCGTTTGCAAGAGGAGAATAATCACGAGGAGAACCAATAAGTCCTGGTTCATTTTCTACTTGTACACCAATTACTGTATCGTCACTATTATTTTCTTTAATAAATTTACAAAGTTCAACAAATGCTTTTTCATCAGCAATTCTAGTTTCTTTGCATATTGGAGAAAGCGAACGAATTTCTACACCATCTGCAGCTTTTGCCCATAAAAATCTTTCTTTATTGAGTTTTACCCAACTTGGAACATAGTGAGAATTTCCATTTTTCCAAGCCCCAAACCAAAGAATTACAAGTTTAAGACCACTTGCTCTTGCTCCTTCAATAAGCATTTTGACTTGTGAATAATCAAATTGACCTTCAATTGGTTCAAAAAGTTCCCAATGGACTGGTGTTGCAATCGTGTTTAAGCCTAGACTTTTAGTAGTTTGAAAAGCTATTTTCATAATTTCTGGATTAGAAGATGATGAATTATTGACTTGTCCTCCAATCGAGAAAAAAGGCTTTCCATTAACTTTAAATAATGATTTCATTTTTTTAAATTCCTCCTTGTTTTGGTTATAAAAAGTGAAATTTTAACTATTATCTTTATATATAGGCACGAATTAAAAAATATTTATTAAAAACAATTATCGAATATTATAAATTTGAGCTTTAAGCTTATCGAAAGATTCTTTAGTTATAGAATTAAGCATATCATAAAGATAAGATGAATCTTCTTTACAACCAAGTTCTAACCATCTATTAACAGTTGCAAAAAATCCAAATGTAATATATGTTGCATCAGCATCAAGATAAATTTCATATTCTCGAGGGACATTTCCCCAGAATTTACGATATAAGTCTTTAATATTTTCACGAATAGGCAAGGTAACATCATTTAAAAAGTTTGTATTATTTAAAAGAACTGCTAAAAGATCTCTGTTTTTCTCTACACTTTCAAAAAACTTTATGAAAATATCTCTATCATATGAATAATTTCTCATCTCTAATTTTTTGACAAAAGGCATATATTCAGAAACATATTCTTCTTCCATTTCTTCAACTACCTCAAAAACATTTGCATAATGAGAATAAAAAGTTGAACGATTAATATCTGCTTCTTCACAAAGTTCACTTACAGTAATTTTAACTAATGCTTCTTTTTTTAATAAATCAATTAAGGCTTCTTTAATAATTCTTTTAGTTAGTTGTGTTCTTCTGTTTTCCATTGTTAACTTTCCTCCTGATTATTTTAATGAATACCAACAAAGTTTAACAACTTGGTGTTGACAAACCAACACTATGTTGTTATCTTTATACCAATAAGGCTCGACCTTGTCAATATTAAAGTGTTTGAATATATAAAGAAATTAACAAAAATTGCTTAATATTATTCAAAAAGACAGGAAAAAATGAAATATTTTGAGAAAAAGCAACTAAATAAGCTAAAGAGAATAAGGGGTAAGACAAACTATGCAGGTTATCTTATCATTTTTTCTATTATTATAATTTTAACAAGAATCACGAATGAACTTACAACGAATATATCGACATATATTCAATCTTCAGTTGTTACAGAATTTTTTGTAAAAGATGGAGTAACTTATGAGGCTGCTCTTACTAAATATTCTTTAATTAATCTAGCAGTAAGTCTTTTTACAATGTTTTCAATCTTTTATAAATCACTTGCAGATATACTTGGAAGAAAAACTGTAATGATTATCAATGCTTTTGGTATTGCTATAGGAACACTTTTTTGTTATTTCTCGCCAGTTGTTGCAATTTATTGCATGGGTACTGCAATTTATACATTCTTTACGCAAAATGATCTACAAATGATTTATATAATGGAAGTTACTCCTAAAGGTAAAGGAACAAGTTTCTTTGGAATTGTAAAATCAGTTGGTATTCTCGGAATGGTTTTAGTTCCAGTTTTACGTGACACAGTCATGCAAAATAATCCTGAAAAATGGAGAAGTATATATCTTGTTCCAATGATCATATGTGCAATAATTTGCATTGCATCAATAGTTTTCCTTCGAGAATCAAATACATTTATAGAAAAAAGAATAAGTTTTTTAGAATTAACTGATGAAGAAAGAAAAATAAAAGTTAAAGAGAAAAATGATGTCGGTGTATTCAAAGCTATTGGCTATATTTTCAAACATAAAGAAGTACTTGTACCAGTAATCGGCTTTATGTTTTATGGAATGTGTTCAATGGCAGCCTATTCCTACGTAGAATCACTTATGACATCAAATGGGTTAACTGCAAAAGATGTAACAAGCGCACTATACGTTTATCCTTTTGTGTATGCTGCGCTTTCTTTTGCAGGAGGTTTTATTGCTGATAAAATCGGAAGAAAACCAGTCTTGATTGCATCTGGATTCATGACTGCTTTTGGTTTTATAGCCTTTATTATTGCTTGTAAAAATGGAGTAAATCCTTACATTATTGGTTTATTAAATGGAATATATCTAGGTGGATATTTTGTAGGAACTGATTATATGAGTGTTATGCTTCTTGAAAAAGTTCCAACAAGAATTCGTGGATCAATTATGGGTGGCGCAATGATGCTTATGATGGCAGGATGTTTTGTTGGTGTTGCTCAACTTATGATTTTAATGAATGTTTTTAATTTAAATATTGCTGCACTTTCAGTAATTGTCCCATATAGTTTAGTTAGCACAATTATTACAATATTTGGTGTTAAAGAAACAAGAGGAACAGACCTTAACGCTATGGATTAAATTTCCATTAAGCGTATTTATAAAAAATAAGGAAAGGAAAGAAATATGGAAGAACAAAACAAATTACCAGATGAGATAATGCAAAAAATCATGGCTGAGTTCATGAAAAAACCACAAGTAGTCAAGGAAATTTCATTCTCGAGAATGACAATTTCATTGATGGATAACAATTGTTTTTATTTTTCACTTGATGGCGAAAAGATTACAATGTGCCACGCAAAAGCCTCCGTTAAAGATGGTAGAACACTTGACACTAGATCTGCAAGTTTAAAATCAATGACTGGTGAAGAAGTTGATGAAAAGATGGAAATTGCTATTGTTTTTGAAGAAAATGGGCTTCGTTTTACAAACCACATAACACTTTTAAAAGATAAACGTTATTTCATTTCAGTTGGAGAACTTGAAGATCTTGAAAAAGAAACTGAAACAAATTATATTGCTCCACTTGATTTTGCCTATCCTAACGCAGAATGCAAACCACTCTTTTTATCGCTTGATCAAAGAATGCTTCTTGTACCTTATGATAATGATATGTGGGTACGTTATGAATCAGATCACTTACGTCCAGGCAGAACAAGTTATGATGTAACCGCTATTTTTGAAGCAAAAACCAATAATGGTATGGTTGTTGGTGCTCTTGATTTTGATACTTGGAAAAATGCAATAAAGTGTTCGGCTTTTGATGCAAGATGCTACACTGCTTTTTCAGGTGTTGCTGATGAATGCACTCATGATATTTATCCTCATGGAACCCTTATTGGTAAAACTGTTAAATCAGCAAGATTTTTATGTGGATGGTATAGCGACGTAAGAGAAGGTATGGAAGAATATGGAAAAGTCGCAATGGAAGATAAGTTTTTCTTTAAATGGAAAAATGTCGTCCCATTTGGATGGAATAGCTATTCTTGCACAGTCGATATGTTTAAAACCTTAGAATCGTGGAATACAACTTCAGAATTCTTTGCTAATGAACTTAAAAACTTTAAAGATGCAGAAGGAAGCGCCTATATTAATCTTGATGCAAACTTTGGACTTCCAAAAGAAGCAATCCAAGCAGTTATTAAAAACATTCGAGCTAGAGGACAAAAACCAGGATCATATATGGCTCCTTTAGCAGCTCATAAACTTCTTGGAATTTTCCCATTAAAAAGTAATCCAAGCAAAACAATATTAAATGTTGTTATGCATGATGATAATGGAAAACCATTCCCAACAATGGATGGTTCAATTCCTGTTGATATTACAGAACCTGATGCCGAGCAAAATCTTCGTTTAACAATAAGAGACCTTGTTGAAACTGGTTTTGATTATATTAAAATTGATTTCTTATCACATGGTGCAGTTGAAGGAAAAAGATACAACAAATCAATAAGAACTGGTCGTCAAGCTTTAATGTATTTCTATAACATTATTAAAGAAGAACTTGATCCAAATAAGATTGGTAGAGAAATATTTGTAGATTTATCTATTGCTCCACTATTCCCAGCAGGCTATGGACATGGAAGAAGATGTTGTTGTGATGCCTTTGGACATCATGAAGATGTTAGATATATTCTTAACGCTTTAAATTATGGCTGGTGGACGAATAAATCACTTTATCAATTTGCAGATCCAGATCACACTGTTTTACAACAGTCATTTGTTGATGGAAGAGGTCAAACAGATTTTAATTCTGCAAAATCTCGTTATAATGCTTCAGTAATTTCTGGAACTATTATGCTTCTTTCAGATAATTATGGTCCAGCAGGAACTGAAGAACAAATCGAAGAAGCACGTCGTAGAACAATCGAACTTGCAAATAATGCAAAACTAAATGAAGTTGCTCGTTTCCATGAAGCTTTTAAACCAGCTTACTTAACTGATGGAACTACAAATGTATATTACTTACATCACGAAGGAAGAAATTTTGTTGCTTTATTCAATTTTGATGGAAAAGCAAAAGAAATCTCAGTACCAGCAATGCATGTTGGCATGAAAGAAAATGGAACATTATTAAATCTTAATAATGGTAAAACTAGCGATTACCACGGCACTATTTCAGCTATGCTCGGAGCCTATGACTCAGCAATAATTGAAATATTATAAACTATTAAATTACTTTCTACTTCCGTTTTAATAACATTAATTGACCAAAATACTCCCCTTATTTTGGTCAATTTTTTATAATTTTAATCACGTGACTTTTTTAATTGTATCTTTTAACTACATCATAATTTTGAAATTTAGTTAAATTATTGGTCGATAACTTAATTAAAATATCGTTTTTATGACCTTTTTAGTTGAGTTTTAACTATATTTCCAAAGTCGTTATGAATAAATTTAGAAAACGTTATATACGAAATATTTTTACAAAAAGCAAAAATTAAATGTGAAATCTTGAAATAAAACGAAACAAAAATTTTATTCCGCCTATATAAAAATAGTTTATCTTTTTTTTAAAATCAATGCATCCTTACAACGATACTTAATAATTTTAATATTCATCTGCCGTTTTTTTAGATAAACCCATAAAAAAAGCGGGAAACCCCGCAACTGGTATCTCTCCAGCCATGTGCCTTAATTATACGCAATTATTCGCAAAAATCAAAAAATTTTTCCTAAAGTATTTGCCGAAAGAGAATGTTTTTACCGATGGTAGTCTCATTAATATCAAATGATGGTCAAATAGACAAATTAACCTGCTTAATTAAATCAATATTCCTAATAAAAATATAATTGTTTAAAAATACACCACTATACTTTTAAAAATGCACCACTATATTTCATTGCTTTTTAATGATAACTTAACTCAAATATTTTATTGACCTTTTTAGTTTAATTATTTATTTTGGTTCTTGTAAATATAATGCATTTTTAAAATAAAATTCTTATAAAATAAACGCCATATAGTAAGGAAGATAAACAATATTATCTTCTATTTTGATATCTCCTTCATGTAATACATATAGTTCGCCAATCTTACCTTTAAACATTTCTTTAAATTTAAGAAGTGATTTAATTGAAGAAGAATTTGAGGACTTAACTTCAATAGGAATTAATTTATTATCTCTTATGACCAAAAAATCAATTTCAAGTAGTGCTTTTCTTGCTTTGCTATCAACTTTTTTAAAATAATAAAGTTTAGAATCTTTATTTCGCAATGCTTGAGCAACAACATTTTCTACAATCATTCCTTCATTGACATGGAGTTTATCAAATAAAATTGCTCTATATAATTCATTATCTAAATAATTTTTATTTTTATACGCTAATGAAACAAGTAAACCAGTATCCATCATATAACATTTAAAAGATGGATCTATTGTTGATAAATTAAAAGCTACTGAAGGATCATTTACGTTTTCGACAATATTAATAATCATTGCTTCATCAAGCCAAACAAATGGATCTTTATATTCTCTCATTCTTGCATTTGGATCAATGTGGGTTAAATTATATTTTTTATCATGTTTTGAAAGCTCAGATGGAATATGCCAAAAAATGTTTTTAACATAAATTGGATTTTCCTCTTTTTGAATATCCATATCGGATTCATATAAATTTAATATATTTTGTTTTGTAAAATCTGCTTCGCCAAAATCTTTTGTTTTGTAATACGCAAGAACAGCTTGAGGCATCCCACCAACTAACATATATTCTCTAAAAGAATACATAATTTTCTTATGTATATTTTTAAAAGGTTTCTTATTTTTAAAATGTTCTTTTATTAAGTCATAAGTTAAATTATCACCCATTGCTAAAAGAAATTCTTCAAAATCCATAGGCAGAACTTCCAAATGAAATTCTTCTGAAGGAATGAGAATATTTTTAGATTTTTTCTTTGTTGAAGCAAGCGAACCAGTTTCAATATAATGGTACCTTTTATCTTCGAGTAAAGTTTTTAATGCTTGTCTTGCTTCTGGAAACAATTGAATTTCATCTAGAATTATTAAAGATTCATTCTTGTATAATTTAGTTTTATAAAATACTTGTAATTTGCTAAATAAAGCATCTAGATCTTCTAAAGAATTAATAAATAAGTCTTTAATTTCATCAGGTGCTTTATCAAATCTAATTTCTATATAACTTTTATATTCGTTTCTCCCAATTCTTTCAGCTAATGTTGTTTTTCCAACTCTTCTAGCACCTTTTAAAAATAGGGCATAATTAGGAGCCTTATTTTCTTTCCACCAAAGTATATCTTTGTATATCTTTCTTTTAAATTCTATATTTTTGTCATCCATAAATGGTCCTCTTATCACGTTTGCGCCATGTTTTCAATGTCATATTATCACGTTTGCGCCATGTTTTCAATGTCATATTATCACGTTTGCGCGCCATGTTTTTAATGTCATATGATGTGGTAACCTAAAAGTAGACACATAAAAAATAATAAGGAAACAGTTAGTTAATCTTCAGTAAACTATAAACTAAAAATAAGTAACCATCTAAAATATATTATAAGAAACAGGAGAAACATAAATGTATTACACACAAAAAGAAAGAATAGAAGTCTAATATTCAAAAGATAAATTTATAAAAACATTGTCATGTATATAGGAATGCAAATTAAATCTCCATCTTTTCTTAAATCTTTCGTATATATCAAATATTTTTCCCCTATTTTATTAGAAAACTTACTTGTAAATGCATCAATAGATGCATGGGTTTTATATCCTGATGATTTAACTTCAATTGGGCATATTTTATTCTTTTTTAGAAGAATAAAATCTATTTCATAATTATGAGTTGAATTATCTTTAGGAAATGTATAATAAAACAATTTATTTCCTGATGCATGAAGCATTTGAGCAACCATGTTTTCATATAAATAACCTAAATTAGTATCCAATTTGTCACTTAGGAGTTTTTCATAAATAATATTTTCAGTAAAATCTTTATCCATGAAAGCAAGGGTTGTAAATAAACCCGTATCTAAAAGAAACATTTTATATTTTGAAATATCTTCATATAAAGACATTCCAGCACTTGGATTATTTGCATGATACGCTAAATTTATGGTTAAAGAATCTTTCATGTCACCAATAATGCCAAGCACCCTATCTTGTTTTTCGTTTTTTATAACGCTAGATACTTGATATCTCGATGTATTTTTAGCTAATTCCGATGGGATAGCAGAAAATAGTAACGAAGCTCTACCAGTTGGATCTATTTTTCTAAAATCATCTTGATATAGTTCTAATATAGAACGTTTTATTTGATCAACTTTACTAAAATTATTTGTTTCAATATATTCATTAACTGCCTGAGGCATTCCACCAACTAACATATATAATCTAAAATCTCTCATCATTCTGCGATTTAAATCATCACCTAAAGAAATTTTATTTTCAAAAGCAGTTTTTAACATTGGAATCGTTGCTTTATCACCTAAAGCCCAACGAAATTCTTCATAATCCATTGGAGTCATTTCAATTCTTGTTTCTTCACTAGGAATAATAATATTTTTTACGGTCTTTTTAATAGAAAGTAATGAACCTGTCTCAATAAAATCATATCTTCCATCTTTAACTAAATGCTTTATTGCTTGTCTTGCTAAAGGTTCTCTTTGAACTTCGTCAAAGATAATTACTGATTTTCTATTTTCTAAATTCACATGATAAATAAGTTGGAGACGCAAAAACAAATAATTTAAATCTGATAAATCATTAAATAGGCTATGAACTTCTTTTGGCGCTATAGAAAAATCAATGAAAATATAACTTGAATATTCTTTTTTAGCAAACTCTTCTACAATTGTTGACTTTCCAATACGTCTAGCACCCTTAATAAGCAAAGCAGTTTTTCCATTAGATTCATTTTTCCACTCTAGCATTTTTTGATATATTTTACGTTCAAAAATCCTTTTTGCCATTTTCATAGTCTCCATTTTTTCTTTATTTATATCATTAAATGCCGAAAACTTCAACTTTTATAAATGCCAAATATGCCGAAAACTTCAACTTTTAAAATGATAAATTTGCCGAAAACTTCAACTTTTAAAATGATAAATTTGCCATAAGTTAGCAAGAAAAGTTTTGAATTAATTACATATTGTGTTTCTACTGGTATTGAATTAGGTTATTTAGACCAAATTATTGTTTACTTCAACGGTTACTTCAATGCTAC
>CAVGUA010000100.1:0-5763 GCA_963632335.1 Parabacteroides goldsteinii | reverse complement strand
CATAAGTTTTATTACATAAAAATATGAAAAATGCGCATTAATGAGCATTTTTTTAATTTAAATCAGTATTTTTTTAGATATATCAGTATTTTTTAACCAATACAAACAAAATAAGTATTTTTGTAGTCAAAATTTTTAATGAAAAATAAAAACAGTCAAATTCATAAGTTATATATAAACTGACCGTTAAACAACAAATAATATTAAGAAAAGTTAGATTAAATCAAATAAAAATCATCTATGATTTAGTTGTTCAATAAATCTACAAAGTGATATGAAACACTACTTGAGAAAGTTGATTCGATATAATTCTTAACTCTTTCATCTTTTAATGACTCTACAATAACTTTAGTTTTATCAGTATTTTTATCCTCTTCTCTAATTGCAATAACATTAGCTTTTTCATCTTCTAAAGCTGGATCGTTTTCACTTAAAACAATTTTCTTTGAATAATCTTTTAGGCCTGTCATCGCTGTATTTCCAGGTATGACACCAAAATCATAGTCATCTAATGACACACTTAATAATTCTTCAGCAATACAAGTTAAAGAGCAATTTTCATAACCTTTATTAAAAGTTACATAATCCATTGGATGAGCACTCTCAAAATTAACAAAATTACCATTTTCATCATAACAAGTTTTGTTAATAGTTAAGATGTTATTTGCACTCAATAAATTTAAAGCTCTTTCAACATTTGAAATATCATCAACAATTTCAATTTTTGCACCATTAAATACTTCTTTTACACTAGTGTCTTTTGTGTAAACACATAATTTTTCATAATGTACTTTGCAAGCTGCAATTAAGGAAACAGTTCCTTTATAAGTATTTAAATATGGGATATGTTGGAAATAATTTGCATCAACTTCTTTATTGGCCAAAGCGTCATTTTGTAAGGTCCAATCAAGAACTTTTACATTCAAACCATATCCTTTTTCACTTAATATATCTTTTACAACTTCATTTAAAATCTTAGCGTGAGGAACTTCGCTTGCTGCAATAGTAATAGTTTTTTCACTATTTCCTCCACAACTTGAAAGCAAACTAACCCCAAATAATACTAACGTTAATAATCTTAATTTTTTCATTTTACAATTCTCCTTTTGTCAATTTTTCGACCAATTAATAATGTTCCTTCTTGGATAACTTGAACTAAAATAACTATCACTAAAATAATAATCCAAATACCTATTGCCCATGGTGAGGATGGATCTTGTCTATAAAGTGAATATGCTTCACTAATTAATCCGCCTGCTCCAATGTTATATGCAAAACTTGTATAACCAAGAATTGAAATCATTGAAAGGGCCACCCCTGTAATTAAGCTAACCTTACATTCAGGTAATATTGAATAAATTATAATTTTAAAAGTTGATCCACCCATTGCTTTACTAGCTTCAACAATACCTTCATCAACTTCAAGAAGTGATTGTTCAACCATTCTTGAAACAAATGGGAAACTAGCAAAGAATAAAGGGATAATAATTACGTACCATTCGCCAGTTCCTTTCCCTAGTATTGCTCTAGTTAATGGAAGCAAAATAATAATTAATAGTAAACATGGTACTGATCTTAATAAATTAATTACTACCCCTAGAGTTTGGTTAATAACTTTATTTTTTACTAAACCCTTTTTTCCTGTTATATATAAGATAATACCTAAAGGCAAGCCAATTAAATAAGCAAGAAAAGTAGAAATTACTGTCATTAAAATAGTTTCGCCTAAACTAATTAATAAATTTTCAATATTCATAATTAACTATTTATCTCCTCATATTTAATGTGTTTAAAGTCTAAATAATCTTTTATTTTTTTAATATCTTTATCATTTTTCGGAAGTTTGAAAACTAATTGACCATATATTTTATTTTCAATAACTTTTGTATCAGCATGTAAAATACTTACCTTAATGTTGCATTTTTCAATAATATCAAAAACAATTGGTTCATCAGTATTTCCATCAAACAATAATCTAATTGCATGATCATCATCTAAAGACGTATTAATTTGTGACGAATAAATAAGTTTTTTAGCAATATCACTTTTTGGATTAAGGAATATGTCCTTTAAATCACCATCTTCAACGATTTTAGAATTATCAATTAAAGCGACTTTATTGCATATTTTTTCAATTACTTGCAATTGATGAGCAATTACAATAATTGTTAAATTATATGTATCATGAAGTTTCTTTAATAAAGATAGAATCTGGGACGTAGTTTCTACATCAAGAGCACTAGTTGCTTCATCACATAGTAATATCTTTGGATTTGTTATTAAAGATCTAGCAATTGCAACTCTTTGTTTTTCGCCACCTGATAACATAGCTGGATAAGAATTCCATTTAGAAGTTAAACCGACGTCTTCTAAACATTTAAATGCTTCTTTATGTTTAATTTTTGCAAGTTCTAACTTCTTATAGTCTTTATAATTTTCAATATTCTTTTTATTTTCTTTTAATTCTTTTTTCTTATTTTTATATTCATTTTTATCATAAGTAATTTTTATATTTTGCAACTTTAAAGCAAGTTCAATATTACTTATAACATTTTTTTGATTTAAAAGATTGAATGATTGAAAAATCATCGATATATTCCTTAAATCGTCATTTGTGACTTTTTTATCTTTATTACACAAGATGTGATTATTAAAGATAACTTCACCTGAATCTAACGTTTCAAGACCATTTAAACATCTAACTAAAGTTGATTTACCAGCCCCAGAAAAACCTAGTATTCCATAAATGTCACCATCATTAATTTTTAAATTAATATCATTTAAAACAACGTGACCATCGAAACTTTTATTTAAGTTTTTAATTTCTAGCATGACTCCTCCTAAAGGACTAAAAAAGTCCTTTTATTAAATAAAAGGACGAGAATTCAAATAAAATTTCGTGTTACCACCTTTTTTCACTTAATTATCACTAATTAAGCCTCTAAGAGTTCCAACAAACTCATCTTCTATAACGGGAATTCCCGGATTAACCTACTTGATTCAGCTAACCGACTCCAAGACCATGTTCATCTTTTTTTCAGTCATCTTCTTCCACCATACAAGACTCGCTAGCACCTATTAAAGATTACTCTTTCTTTTCTTTGTCGCTATTTAGAATTATAAATACTTTTAAATTTTTGTAAACGAAATTTAATTTTATAATTCATAAATGATTTTTATATGACTTATTCAACTATTTTTCATCTATGACTTTTGCTTCTTTTGCTTTTTTATCTTTTAAAATGATATTAAAGAAAATTCCTAAAATCATTGCTACAGCAATAGAAGTAATTTGAATTGTAGGATTATCTGGATCTCCAAATTTGAAAATAAGTCCTCCAATACCACTAACTAAAATAACACTTGAGATGAAAATATTCTTTGTATCGTTAAAATCAATCTTTTCCGAGATAAGCATTTTAACGCCACTAGAGGCAATAAAACCATATAAGACCAACGCAACTCCACCAGTGACACAATGAGGAATTGTTTCAAGTAAAGCACTAAATGGTGTAATAAATCCGATAACTACTGTCAAAATTGCAGCTGATAAAACGACTTTTGTGGAAGCAATTTTTGTCATACCAATAACAGCAACGTTTTCACCATATGTTGTATTTGCTGCACCACATAAAGCACCACTAATTGCAGTTGCAACACCATCACCTAATAATGTTCTTTGCATTCCAGGTTCGCCATTTAATAAATCTCTATTAATAATATTTCCTAAATTTTTGTGATCGCCAATATGTTCGCAAACAGTGACAAGTGAAACAGGAATAAAGAGCAACATTACTTGACCAATTGAAGCCCAATCAAATCTAGAAATTTCATCAAATCTTAAAAATATAAATGATTCACTGCTATTTGGAACAAAAATTTTATAATTAATAAATGAAGCTAATGAAATATTTTCTTTACTGAAAATATTGATGAATGGCGTAAAATCAACGACATTGAAATAATCATTTTTTAGTCCATAATAACCGACTAAAGTCATAATTAAAGCAAATATATAACCAGATAAAATACCAATAACGAAAGGAATTAATTTAATTGTTCCTTTTCCATAATGAGAACATAAGGCAGTTGCAATTAAAGCAACAAGCCCAGAGACTATTGCAACCCAATTATATGTATTTGTATTTGTTGAAGTTATAAAAGAAACTGCACTTGTTGATAAAGATAAACCAATAACCATAATGACTGGTCCAACAATAATTGGTGGTAATAATTTATCCAACCACTTAGTGCCAACAAATTTAATAACTAATGCTATTAAAGAATAAACTAAACCAACAAAAGCCATACCTAAAATTAAGGCTAAATAGTTCATGTTTCCATCAACAGAACCTTCTTTGGTAATTAAGCCGATCGCTAATGCTGAGTTCATTGGTGCTAAATAAGCAAAACTTGATGATAAAAATACTGGAGACTTAAATTTTGTTACAACGATATAAAACGCTGTACCAATACCTGCACTGATTAATGTAGCTGCAATTGGTAAACCAGTTAATAATGGAACTGTAATACAAGCAACTAACATTGCAAGGATGTGTTGAATACTAAATAAAAACCAATCTTTAAGTTTTTTAGGTTGTTCTTCAACATCTAGAACTAAATTATTGTTTCTTTCTTTCATAAATTCCTCCCTTAAAAAAAGCTTAGCGCCGAAACACTAAGCTTTAAAATAACAATAATACGAGTAAAAAAGGAATAATCCCCCTAAATTATGTCTAGATTTAATAGGGTTAAAATTTCTTCTCTTGCTCATTGGTGATTATTTTCCACTATAAAACGATTTTAGTAAAGAAGAAATTTAATTTTATTGTTTTATTAATACAATTCTAATATCGACAATACAAGAGATATTTATACATCATCACTTAAAAATGATAATTTTGGCATTTTATTTTCTTTAATTACTGATTCAAACATTATTGCAAAATCTTTTGGGTCTCTAATTTGATATTGCATGTGATTATATCCTTCAAAAACAGGATAAAGCACATTAGGATATGCTTTCTTAACATTTTCGCGATATTTATAACGATCTTCTATGCTTCCAAACTCAAAAAAAGTATTCTTTTGTAATTCTTCATTAAGTTTTTGAAATGACTTGTTTTCAAAACTATCACTAAGTTGTTTTCTTATATTTTTATATTTTAAATTTTTACGGTTTCTACAAAATATCGCCTAATTTCTTTATCATCACACCACATGATTTTTTAAAATTCTCGGCATTTTCCTTATATAAATTCCTAATTATCAAAATAAAAAATAAGATACATAATTCTTTTTAAAAGTTTGTTAATTTGTGCGAATTGTCCACAATCTATAAAATCATGATGAATCGGAATTTTTGTTTTAGATAAAAATGAAACTGCAAGATCGGCTCCAATTGAAGAAGCGACGATTAATTTAATTTCATTTATACTGTTTTCTTTAAGATAATTTTCTACTTGTTTAATTTCGTCATCTTTAGATATATATTTTTGATTTTTACAATAAACAGTTGACGTTGGCATTACACAAAAATATTTATCTTTTAAATTGTCTACGACTCTTTCACTACTTTTTCCAACTACCCCCATCGAATGAAATAATAATATTGTTGTATTGTTTTTATTTCATAATGTTTCAAATAGCATTTCTTTATCTCCTTTTTTTATAAATTTCATCATCACATGAATTACAATCCGATAAATCTGAATGGCGAATAAATTCAATATATTTTGTTAAGTTTGAATATGCACTTAAATC
>CAVGUA010000099.1:0-3674 GCA_963632335.1 Parabacteroides goldsteinii | reverse complement strand
TTTTTAAATATTCAGAACATATTTCTTCAAATTTATGAGGAACATAATAGCTTTCAAAATCATCTTTAATATATTTATCAAAGAAAACATTTTTATCCATTAAATTCATCTGAGAAGAATATTTAAAAATATATCTATAATAAAAAGACGATAAATTGTCAGTTATTTTATATCCAATTTTCCTTTTATTATTAGAATCGTTAATTGGACTTATTTTTCCAACTATTTCCATTCTCATTAGTTTTTCAAGTATATCAACTAACGTTGGTCCACTAGATACATGTGATTTATTTAATATATCTGAGTACCTATAAGATCCTTTTGATAATGCATCAAAAACTTCATTTGCATTTGAAATTTTAGAAATTTCAGAATTTAAATAAGAAATAACTTCATTTTCAAGTCTTGCATTTTTAGAAGCAATCAAATTAATAATATTATCTTGAACACTAATTTTGTCATTAATTAACTCATTATAATAAGGAATCCCACCAAAAACAGAATATATTTTTACTTTATCTTCATTACTAAAATTTGGATAAAATTGTGATGATTCATAATAATCCATTTCTTTTAAATTAATAGTTAAATCAACCCTTCCAAATAGAGGATTAGAATGACTTAAAAGATTTTTCATTATATCAACATATGATCCAAGTATTATAAAAGTTAATTTAGATTCTTTTCTATATTTATCAATTAAGGACTGAAGTATACTATCAATTCCATTAATATTTTCTTTAAGATAAGGATATTCATCTAAAACTAAAATCAATTTTTCTTTTATTGAATAAGAAAAGACAAAATCAAGAGCATCTTCAAAACTTTCAAAGGCAATTTTTGGTAAGTTTAAAGTTTCGGCAATAATTTTACTTAAAGAATTTGTGTTTGTTTCTTCTTTAACTTGTTTACATTCGTAATAAATATATTTATTAGTGGTATTTTCTAGAGCTTGTTTTACAAGTTCGCTTTTACCAACTCTTCTTCTACCATAAATTAGTGCAAATGAAAAAGTATCATTTTTGATGATTAAATCTAATCTTTTTAGTTCTTCAACTCTTCCAATAAATTTCATAAATTTTAACTCGATCAAAACCGACTCGGTTTCTTCCGAGTTAATAATAACATAATTTTATAACTCTTTGAATATGTTTAATTATGCTTTTCAAATTTTGATAAAACCCATTCAGTTTCACCATTAAGCATTGTCCCAATCTTTTTTAAAATAACTTCTCTATCTTCTTTCATATCATTATTAATCCAATCAAGAACAATTCCAATTAAAAGATGTTTGTAGGCATTTGCAACAAAAATAACATCATCATTGTTAACTTTATGACCATTAATTTCTTCTTTAACTACATGCATTACTAAATCATAAACAATTGGATCCAAGATAAGTTCAACATTACCTCTAGAATTAAATCTATAAGCACTCATTACAAGGTTTTTATTTTCATAACATACTTTAAAAATATTATCCATTCCTTGTAGCCAATTCGAAGAATCATATTTTCCATTTAAAGAATTTTTGAATTCTTCTTTTAAGCTATAGTCTAAAAGTGAATAAATATCTTCAAAATGATAATAAAAAGTCATTCTATTAACGCCACAAAGTCCAGTCACATCACTAACAGTAATCTTTTTAAGAGGTTTCTCTCCTAATAATTTTAGAAATGCTTTTTCTAAAGCCTTTTTTGTTAATTCATTTGCCATTTTAGTTACCCTAAATTCATAGAAATATTTTAATATAAAACTCAAACAAAAATAACCTTCAAACTTTATTTTCTAATTTTTTTAGAGTCTAAAATTACCATTAATGTTTGTTTTTATATATTTTTATTTTTCAAGGTTTTTTAAAGCATACATGATATTTTTACGATTCAGAGCAAATAATTTAGTTTTTGATTTTGTTTTAACTTCATTTAAAATCCCATACTCAACAAATTTATTAAGTATCTTAAATGCTCCTTGTTTAGACATATCAACATTAATTATTTTAAGAAAATCTGAATAATTAAAAGCGCCTTTATATGATATCAAAAGTTTTTTAATATAATTTAATTCAGTAGTTGTTAAAACTTCACCCTTATTTTTAAGTCTTTGATCAATAATGTTTAAATTTTGATAACACAAAATGTAATCTATTGAAATTTCTAATAAATAAATTAAAAAATATGTTAAATCATTATGAGAATCTCTTGTAAGCTCTATAGCCCAATAATATTTTTCTTTTGTTTGGTTTATTGCTTCTGAAATAATTGGTGGAAAAAAAGACTTCCCACTTAATAAATAAATCCAATATGAAACCATTCGAGCAGTTCTACCATTAAAATCAAAATAAGGATGTATATATAAAATATAATAGTGACAAATATGAGGTAACAAAACTAGATCATAAATATTGTTACTCTTTAATTTTTTATTTACAAAATCAAAAAAAGAATCCATGTATTCATTAATTTTATCATTAGGACATCCATGAGAATGAGAAATTTCAACTGAATCATATCGATAAAATTCACCTTCATGAAGTTTATTTTCTTCTTTTAAACAATTGTTACTCAATATTGTGTATAGTTTAAATAAATTATCTTTATTAAATGCAGGCAATGTATTTATAAAATCAATACCACTTTTCATATTTTTTATAATAATATCATTTGCATCTTTTATTGGAGCGTTTCCTTCTAAAAGTTCTTTTAATCTTCTTCTTATAGTTAGTACATTTTCAACATTTAATGTTCCTTCAATTTCAGAGTATATTCTCGATTCAATAAAATTATCTGAAAATCTATCTAATAAAGTCGTATTTTCGTTTCCTATAACAATATAATTATCTAATAAATTTTTTAATTCAAATCCTAAAGAATAATAAAGGCATTTATTATTGAAAACAGGTAGATCAATCAAAGTCAAATAATCATTTGCTTTTAATGCTAAATCTTCTTTGAATTCTAAAAATTCTTTGCATTCATAAGGTGACAAAAAAGTATTAACGTTATTACTATATTGTAATTCTTTGGTTGTATAGTATTTTTCATTAAATTGCTTGTTTAATATCTGAATAAATTTTTCTTCTTTCATACAATTATTGTAAACCATATTGTCAACCTTGTAAATCAATTATAGTCAACCTCATTGTAAACCAAATCATCAAGAAAAGGAAACAATTGAAACTTGGAAAATAATTTTTGTTAATAAATACATTGTTATCTATTTTTCTATCATATTATCTTTCGAACTCCAATTGATTCGATTGCTTCATGCCACTTACCTATTGATTGTTTAAACTATTTAATTTCAGTTTCAAAGCCAAAATTCATGCTTCTTCTCTTCTTTATCGATTCAATAAGTTCAATCACTTCATCGAATTCTGAATTTTCATAACCTTTAATTTTTACCTTAATTTCGGACATGATTTGCCTCCTTATACTATTAATAGGGGGGAATTCAAAAAATTTACAAAATATTTTTCAAAATTTTTGAATTAAATGAATTTATTTGATTACATCGATATTATTTTTAAAATATTTTAACACTATTTTTTTATCTTAAATTTTGTCCCCATGGCGATAATTTTTATTACACAAATCTAAGAATTAAAATACATTCGATTACATTGATAAAATTAAAGATTCATTTTTCTAAAATTATCTTTTTTAATTCATTCC
>CAVGUA010000098.1:0-6382 GCA_963632335.1 Parabacteroides goldsteinii | reverse complement strand
TTTTCATATTTGTTTAACTCTTCATATTTATGTTTGAGTTCTTTTTGCTTTCTAATTTTTGATAAAGTTTCGTTTAGAGCCTTTTTTTCAGTATTTAATTCATCCAATTTATTCTCTTTATTTGGAAGATTATCAGCAATATTTTTATAATTACCAATTTCTTGACTTATTTTTTGGTTTTCATCTTTTAAAATGTTGATAAACCCGTTATTTCCTTTTAATGGTTTATATTTTTTTCTAGTTTCTTCTAAAATTTTAACAGCATCTTCTAATGTTTTTTCATCTGAATTAAAAACAAAACCATATAATTTCATGCTGATGTCATCGTCATTAAAAGTTAAATCATTGTTATTAAAAAATAACGTTCTTTTAAAACTATCTTCATCTAGACCAAAAATTTCTTGACCGATAATTTTGCCATTAAAATCGTTAACAATTACATTATTAATAAAAACTAAGCATTCATCATCTTTGCCTTTTTTATCAAACCTTCGTTCAATTCGGTATTCTTTGTCATTATGTTCAAAAATTAAGTTGCCACCAAAGTAATTTCCATTCCATGGGAAATAGTGTTCTCTTTCTCTATTATATTTTGTTGCTTTTGGTAAACCATAAAACATTGCTTTTATATAAGAAGCAAGAGTAGTCTTTCCTTCGCCATTTTTTCCATAAAATTCAGTTAAAGATTCAAAATTTATTTCTAAATTTGATAATGCACCATAGTTTTGTATATAACAAGAAATAAGTTTCATATTAGTCAATCTCCTCGCCTGAAAGAGCTTTTAATGCGTAATTAATAATTGAATCTCTATCAATAGTATCCAATCCTTTTTCAGATAAAATTGTTCGTATGAATTCGCCTTTCAAAGATTTATCGTTTTTATATTTTTCTGCATCGCATTTTTTATGAAATAAAGCCACTAAATTTAAGAAATAAAAATGATCGCTATCAACAGATTTTTGAATTTGTTCTACATCAAAGGAAGTTTCTAGATCAACATCTCCTATTAAATTAATTCTATAAGCATTAATTGTATCGATAGGGAATGTTGTTTCTATTTTATTAGCGACATCAAATTCTGTTTTGCAATCTGAAATATCTAAATCCGCTTCAATTATTTTTCTTTTTGAAAAATTAACGAAAGAAGCTTTCTTAGTTTCTGTGTCATAAAGATAAAAGCCATGATCACCAGTTTCATCAAAACCACGTGGTTCTAAACAACCTGGATAAACATAAATCCCTCTATCATCAAGTTTACCTAATGATGGTTTATGTATATGACCTAAGGCTAAATAATCAATGTTTTTGTTTTCAAGTTTCTTTAAATTAATTAAATATCCATCTTCTTTTGAACTTTTAATAATTTGCCCATGAAGCATGACTATATTTGTGTCTTTTTCATTAAGAGATAACGTTGAATATAAGGAATTTACATTATCTTTTGTGATTTCAATTCCAGTTATTTTGATATTTTCTCCTAAGTCATAAGTAGTCCATAAATCATCAAAAAGAAATAAGTTATCAGGTTTATTTTTTAGTTTTTGCGCTAAATCATGATTGCCTTTCAAATAAAAGAAATTTAAATCAGGATTTTTATAAATTATTGAATAGAAGAAACGATGATCTGAGTAAAAATATTCATTCGAATCAAATACATCTCCAGCTAATAAAATATTTTTAATTTCATTATCCTTAGCAAATGAAATTAATTTAGAAAATGTTTCTTTAACTTCTTGTCTTCTTTGAGATGTAATTTCTTTTGGATACTTTGATTTTATTCTTGAACCAAGGTGTATATCTGCAGTATGTATGATTATCATAATTTTATTCCCCAACTTCATTCATTATAAAAAAGTATCGGTATTTATTCAATTAAAGAGTTCTTTAAGTTTCTTTGATATATTAAAGAAAAAAGTTGGATCACACGTTTATATTATTCGGTAATGATTTAATTTAAATATAAGTGACAAAATCAAGAGATTTATTGATAGTAGCTTCATTATTGATATCTCGAGTACGAACTTATCCTTTAAAAGAAAATAATTTAACCCCTTATAACCCCTGTTTCAAAATTGATAAGGGGTTACAGGGGTTACAAAAATATTTATTTGACTTTAAAATGTTAAATACTTTAGGGCAAAATACTTTAGAGTAAATAAATTGCTTTATTTTTGCTTTAATAAAGGAGAAAAATGATGGAAGTTAGAAAAAGTATAATAGATGATATAAATGAAATTCTTAAAATATTTGATATCGCTAGAAATTACATGATGAAAAATGGAAATTCATCTCAGTGGGTAAATGGATATCCAAATAAAGATGTAGTGGAGCAAGATATTAGAAATGGTAATAGTTATTTAATATTAGATAATGATGAAATCGTTGGAACTTTTTCTTTTATTATTGGTGAAGATGAAACTTATAAAAAGATCATTAATGGAAATTGGCGAAAAGAAAATACACTTTATGGAACAATCCATAGATTAGCATCAAATGGCAAAAGGAAAGGTATTTCTAAAGTTTGTTTTGATTATTGTTCTTCAAAAATTGATTATTTAAGAATTGATACTCATAAAGACAATTTATCGATGCAATCATCAATTTTGAAATTTGGTTTCAAAATGTGTGGAAATATATTTGTTAAAAATGGATCAATAAGAAATGCTTATGATTGGATTCGTTAAAGAAATAAATCTTAAATAGTGTTAATTAGTAAGTTATAATGCTTGAAAAGAGGAGACAAAATTGAAAAATATTAATATAAATGAATTGAATAAAACATTTAAAAACATAATCGATAGTGTAATTAAATATAATGAAGTCGTTAAAGTTAATAGTGAAAAAGTAATGTAGTTATAATTTCAGAAGAAGACTATAATGGCATTATTGCAACAATTGAACTATCTAGCAATCCTAAATTAAAGAAAAAAATACTTGATGGTAAAAACACCAAAATTGAAGATTGTATCGACATTAATTACTAAAATTCAATTCATAAAAAACATTAAGACAACTAAAAAATCGCTCTAAATTGAGCGATTTTTTTAACCCTTTAATCAATAATAATGAATTAATTTTCTTGCTTTCTATTTATAAAATAACTACCAAGAATAAATATGACTCCATAAGCTAAAGAAAGTCCAATAACTGTCCAAAGTCTACCATCAGTTGTAGCTAAAGAAGTTAAATCACTTGTAAAACCACCAAACCAATATTTACTAAACTTGAAATTCTTTAATCTTAAAAGTGAATCAATTAATGTAATTAATAAAGTAATTAATGTTGGTCCAAGAACTGCTAACGCAATTGAAAGACCAGTCTTTTTCATAATAATTGAAAGAGCAAAAATGAAAGAAGTGTAAGCAAGAACATAAATAATTTGTCCTACAATAAGCAAGAAATATTTTCCATTTTCAACTTGACCATTTAAGAGTATTAAACCTAAGAAATAGTTTAAAAGAAGAGTTAATGCAAACATAATTAATACAGCAATAGAGCAAACAATTAATTTTGATGCAAAAACTTTATTTCTTGAAAATCCATGAGAATAAACGTTTTTAATTGTTTGTTGTTCATAATCATAACAAGTAAAAATTGCAACGAATATTCCGGAAATCAATGTAAATTCAGAAGCGCTTAAGGCTGAAAGCATGGTTTGTAATGCACTAGGCAAAACAGTTGGCATACCTTCTTGTCCTAAAAACATCTTATTTATAATGACAGTTAACAAAGACATTACAAATATAACGGCAGTACAAATATAAAAACTTTTTGCTTTTAAAAGTTTATGGAATTCAAATTTTAATAAGTTTCTCATCTTCCTAACCTCTCAATAAAGTAATCTTCAAAGTTGCTTTCTTGAAGTGTAATTTCATTAACTTCAACTCCTTTTTCAACTAAGAATTTGTTAATTTTTGCAGTTTCATTTAAATGATTTAATAAATATAATCCATCAGGTTTATTTTCAATACTTAAATCTTTAATTTCCTTTTTAAGAAGTTCATAAGTGGAATTGTTATCATTGGTTCCTATCTTTACGAATTGTCTACAACGTTCATTAAGTTCTTTTGAAGTAATTTCTTCAATTAATGAACCTTCTGAAATTATTCCATAATTTGTAACAATTTTTGCAAGTTCATCAAGTAAATGTGATGAAATTAAGAATGTTACACCTTTATGATTTAAATTAATAATGACATCTCTTATTTCTTTAATTCCTGCTGGATCAAGTCCATTAATTGGTTCATCAAGAATTAAAATTTCTGGGTTGCCAAGTAAAGCAATAGCTATACCAAGTCTTTGTCTCATACCAAGTGAAAATTGACCTGCTTTTTTAGAACCTGTATTCGCTAAGTTTACTAATTCTAATAATCCTTTAATTTCTTTTGGATCAGTACCATATAATTTTGCAAAACGTAGCATATTTTCATATGCAGTACAGTTTTTATATAATCCTGGTTCTTCAATTAAAGATCCAATTTTCTTTCTACCTTCATTTAAATTTTCATTTCCATATAAAGAAATTTTTCCACTTGTTGGTTTAGCAAGGCCCAAAACAAGTTTCATTAATGTTGTCTTACCAGCACCATTTTTACCAATAAGACCATAGATATCACCTTTTTTTACATGGATAGAAATATTATCTACAGCTTTTTTAGTTTTATACTGTTTAACTAGATTTTCAGTTTCAATAACGTAATCCATAATTTCTCCTTTTCTTGGGAAACATTTTATCACAATATGCATTTGTATATCATAATTAAATTGTAAATTTTACATAATTATAATTTTGCAAAAATGTGTGATATTATCGAATGTATTTCGATTTATTAATATTTATGAGTTTTAAAAACTTAAAAATATTTTGAAAACTTTTAAAATTCCCCCCCTATTAATAGTGTAGGAGGATATTTGCGTAATGTTTTTAGCAATTATTAAAGATAAAATTTTTGTTCCAATTAGTAGGCTAGAAATAAATTTAATATTGAATAATTTAGATTTACCACCTTAGTTATTTTAAATTAATACATAGTTTTGGTTATATCAATTATGTTTACATTATAACGGTGTGCCGTTATAATATTTGTAAATATAACTATGGATATTAATTTATTACTTAAAGAAAAAAATATTAGTAAATATCGATTAGCTAAGTTAAGTGGCGTTCCTTTTGCAACGATTAGTGATATTACTTTGAAAAAAACGAAGATAGAAAATTGCTCGGTTGCAACTTTATATAAAATCTCAAAAGTACTAGATGTAAGTATTGAAGATTTATTAAATGATAGTTTTGATGAAGAAAGAATATATTTTGACAATTTTAAAAGCAATTTAAGTCATGAATTAAAGGCTAAAGGTGATACTAAATTCATTTTGGATGCATTAAAAAACAATGATGTAGCCAAGCTTTTTAAAAAGAAATGGTATCCAGAATGTTTTTATCTATTAGCAACTATCGACTATCTTTCAAGAATACATGATTTGCCACTTGTTAAAGATTATGATGATTTACGAAAACTAAAATTAAGTGATATTTTATACCCAACTAGTGTATTAATTTTTGATGATGTAACAAAAACAAATGCTATGAAAAAGAAGGCTTTAAAAGAAGCTATTCCTGAATTTTTAAAATTTAATATAGTTGAGGGTTTAAGACAGAATTTAATAAAGAAATTTTAGATAAATGTTTATTAAGACTTGCAAAGGAATATAAAAGAATATCAAAATCAAAATTACATATAGAAATTATTTTAATTGGTGGAGCTTCAATAATTATAAATTATGGATTTAGAGAAATGACTAATGATATTGATGCAATTTATAACGCATCAATTGATATGAAAGAAGCAATAAATAAGGTTGGTGATGATTTTGGTTTTAATAATGGTTGGTTAAATGATGATTTTATAATGACAAAATCTTATTCAGATAAACTCATTGAATATTCTAAATTTTATAAGACGTTTGATCACATTTTAGATGTTAGAACTATAGATAAAGAATATTTAATTGCTATGAAACTTATGTCGTTTAGAAAATATAAAAATGATATTTCTGACATCATCGGCATAATTTTTAATGAAAAGGATAAAGGTAACAATATTGAACTAAATGATATAAAAAAAGCATTGGTCAATCTTTATGGAAGTAACTATAAATTATCCAAAGAAGCAAAAACTTTTATGAGCGAAGTTCTCAAAGAAAAGAACTTAAAAGAATTATATTATTCACATAAAAACAATGAAAAACTGATAAAACAAAAACTTATTAATTTTAATAATGATGTGCCAATAAATGAAAATAATATAGATGAAATTATCAATTTAATTGAGAAAAAATAATTTTATATATGAAATAGAAAATTTTAAAAGTATTTATTTT
>CAVGUA010000097.1:0-13946 GCA_963632335.1 Parabacteroides goldsteinii | reverse complement strand
GAATTGTCTTCTAAATACAAAAATATAATTTATATTGAATCTAATAAGTTATTGAAAAGTAAAACAAATTTGTGTGCTGATTTAATTCACCCTGATATTGATGGTCATTTTGAAATTTATAAAAATCTTTCAAAAATTATTGGAGATTATATAAAAAATCATGCGTGAAAAACGCATGATGTCATCTAGATAAAATCATTTATGAATAGTAAAAATCATAAGTGATTTTTTTATAATATTGTATCGATAAGTAATGTAAATAATGGAAGTGTTAAAATTGAAAATATTGTTGAAATAATAACAACTCCGGCTGCTACATCTTCATTGTAATTGAATTTAATTGCGAAAATAGAAGTGATTGCTGCAGATGGTGTAGCCATCAAAATAAAGGCAATTTTTAAAACATCATGATCAATAGGCGCAAAAGACAATAAATAAGTAATTCCTAAACAAATAGCAGGAATTAAAAGAAGTCTAAAAGCAACATTTAACCAAACATATTTATTTTTTAAAACACTAATTACATTGCTTGATCCAATAATCATTCCTGTAACAATCATTGATAGTGGAGTATTCATATTTCCAAGTAATTTAATTGGTGTTTTTATAATGTCTGGAATTGGGATTTGAAAAATAAAGATTAATAATCCAATTACTAAAGAATAAATAATTGGTGTTTTTAAAATTGAAACCAAAGTTGTTTTGAAATTTAATGTCTTTGAAACAACCATATAACCAACTGTCCAAAGTAATATATTAAATAATGTTAAAAAGCTTGAAGCATAAATAACGCCAATTTCACCAAATAACGCTTCAATTAATGGAATGCCCATATAAGATGCATTAGAGAACATTAAAGCAAAGGTAAGAATTGGTTTATCAGTTGTTTTATATTTTATAGCAATAATAAATGAAACAACTATTCCAACTACAAGTAAGATAATTGAAACTAAAAATGACCATAATAGATTTTCTAATATTGTTTCATCATATGTTGCAATAAAAGAATTAACAATCATGCAAGGAACAACAATATAGACCAATATATTTGATAATGATTTTCTTGAATCTGGATCAGCGAGTTTAGTTTTTACTAAAATATAGCCAAGAATAATCATCATAAACATGATTGCTACTTGTTCTAAAGAAATAAGTGATAAATTCATACTGCATTATTATAAACAAATAAGATATTTTTTAAAGAATTCTTTATTTATACTATTATCTTTATATATAGGGCAATTAATTTAAACAATATTTTCAATTTTTAGAAAAATATTAACGAAAAAATACGCATTGTTTTATATTTTTTAAAAATAGTTACAAAAAATAAAAAAATGTTACTTTTTCTCTTGCAATTCAAATTTTATATGCTAATATATAGTCAAGAGATACAAAACAACAAAAAATGTATCTCAAAAAATCAAATGGGAGACAAATCTTATGAAAAAATTATTATTAACAGCCTTAGCGACTATGTCTATACTCGGAGTTGCATCATGCGGTTCCAAAACAGATAATACGAATACTCAAACAGTTCCAAGTACTGAAGAAACAAATATTAGATACAACTCATTAAGTTGTTCAGGGTACTTAAAGGGTATTGAAGATGATGACTTTATAATTGATATATTTAATACTTTAATTGATAAAGGATCATCATTAGTTCTAGATGGTATTCAAACTTATAGTAAAACAGTAGTATTAAATCTTTTAAAAGAATGTGGATTCGACTTCAGAGATGCTACAACAAAAACATTAGAAAAGATGACTCAGCAACTTAATGTAATTTCTGCTAAAATCGATGCTTTAGCTTTACAAGAAGATCAACATTATTCAGAAACAGTTCTTGGTGAAGTACTTAAGAAAATTAAAAAAGGTCAAGAATATTCCGAAACTTATGTCCTTGGTGGACTTGGAACACTTGCAAATCTTGAAAATGATCCAACTAAAACTGAAGAAGAAATTGAAGCTCAAAGACAACTTTATTACAAAAATACAATTTCTAAATTGAATTTCGATGGTAAACCATTTGCAAGTTTCGTTACTGAAATGGCAGATGCAATATTAGAACCAAATCTTGCTGATAAATCAAGTGATATATTCACTTACTACAACAAAACCTTAGGAGTTTACAATACTTGGTCAACATTCAAGATTGCTAATACTACCAAATTTATGGCTCAAATTCTTGAAACTATCGTTTCTTGTACAAACCTTGCAAAATTCCAAATTTACTATTTAACACTTGGAAAAGATGAAGCAACAATTGCAACATATGAAAAGATGATTTCAAAGATGGCTGCTTCGGTAAATGCAGTTAACGTTAAATTTAAGAACTATATAGACAACATTCTTCAACCTTTAATCGATAAAAAGAACAATGGAATCAACGTCTATATGTCAACTAATAAAGAATATTCATTCCGTATGGCAACCTTAACATTCAATCTTGATGATAAAGTAGGAGATGATTCAAGAGCTGGGTTATACTTGGATTACTACACTAATGAAGATGGAACTTATGGTCAAAATGATTCAAGAGTTCTTGAATTCACACCTGATAAAGATTTCGTAGCAAGTGTAGCAAAAGACTATAGAACATTTGCTGGAGCATTCTATGATCCAAATTACACAATACTTGATTACTTAAAATCAGCTGGATTCTATGCTAAAAATGAAGACTTATTCGATAAAGCAGTTGGATTATATAACGCAAATGGATACTCAGATGGACATGGAATTAACTGGGATGATAAAGACATTACAACAACTTACTACAATTTAGATGGTAATTATACAAGAAACTTAGTATATAAAGTTGATGCATATCATAACTGGAACTTAGATATTACAAATACAGAACTTCAAATTTGTGATAAGAACTACTATCTCTGCTTCGCAACTTTAAATAATGGAAAAGAAGTATTAGATGGAACATATGAAATGTTATATATAGGTGATAAAACATATACACTTAATAAAGCTCTTGCTACTAGAAAATATGATTTCGATGCAAAAACCGCTAATAAAGAACATACTTGGTACTTACACGATTGCTGGTAATATAAATTATAAATATAAAGGTAGTTAGGACTTCGGTCTTAACTCCTTTTTTTGTTAGACTGATTAAATTTTAATTTGAATCATAAATTTAAAGAAATAAGGAATTATAATTCATAAATGAAAAAGCACCGATTGAGCGGTGCTTTTTATAAATTATTTATTCAAATTCGATTGTTGCAGGTGGTTTACTTGTAACATCTAGAAGTACTCTATTAACTCCTCTAACTTCGTTAACTATACGAGTTGAAATTCGAGCAAGAATATCGTAAGGAATTCGTGCAAAGTCTGCGGTCATTCCATCAATTGAAGTTACAGCTCTAATTGCAATAGCGTAAGAATAGGTTCTTTCATCTCCCATAACGCCAACACTTCGCATGTTAGTAAGGGCAGTGAAATATTGCCAGATATCTTTTTCTAAATGATTTTTTGCAATTTCTTCTCTTAAAATTGCATCGCTATCTTGAACAATTCTAATTTTTTCTTCGGTAATTGAACCAATTATTCTAATTGCTAAGCCAGGTCCTGGGAATGGTTGTCTCCATACAATATTATAAGGCAAACCAAGTTCTAAACCTAAAGCTCTCACTTCATCTTTAAATAAAATATTTAGTGGTTCAATTAATTTGAATTTCATATCTTTAGGAAGTCCGCCTACATTATGGTGCGCTTTAATTCTTTGAGCAGTTCCTGTTCCAGATTCAATTACATCAGTATAAAGTGTACCTTGAGCTAAATAGTCGAATTCTCCTAACTTTTTAGACTCTTCATCAAAACAATAAATAAATTCATTTCCAATTATTTTTCTTTTAGTTTCTGGATCTTCAACATCTTTTAATTTTGATAAAAATCTTTCTTTAGCATCGATTTTTACAATATTCATATCAAATTGTTTAAGAGATTCCATTACTAAATCACCTTCGTTTTTACGAAGCAAGCCATGATCAATAAACATACAAGTTAATTGTTTTCCAATAGCTTTAGATAATAAAACTGCAACAACAGTTGAATCAACGCCACCAGATAAACCACAAAGAACTTTTTTATGTTCAACTTCTTTACGAATTTTTTCAATTTGTAAATCAATATAATTTGCCATTGACCAATTATCTTTAGCTTTACAAATTTTAAAAACAAAGTTTTTTATGATATCTAAACCATAAACTGAGTTTCTTACTTCAGGATGGAATTGAACTGCGTATATATTTTTCTTGGTGTTTTCAATACTTGCGATTAATCCAGAAGAACTTTTAGCAACTAAATCAAAATCAGTTGGTAAAACTTCAACGTGATCGCCATGACTCATCCATACATCTTGTTTTTCTGGTAATAAATCAAATAAAACTGAATCTTTTACAACACTAATTGTATTTAAACCATATTCTCTAGTGGTGCCTTTACTAATCTTTCCATCAAATTTTTTGGAAATTAATTGCATTCCATAGCAAATTCCTAAAACAGGAATTCCTAAATCAAATATTTTTGCATCAACATCAAATGCATCTTCATCATATACAGATTTTGGTCCACCTGAAAAAACAATACCTTTAACATTTCCCATGGCTTTTATTTCTTCTGCCTTAATCGTATGTGGTAAAAGCTCGGAGTAGACGTGAAAATCTCTTATACGACGTGCAATTAATTGGTTATATTGAGAACCAAAATCTAAAACAATAATCTTATCAAACATAATTAATCCTTAAAATAATTTGGTGCTTCAACTGTAATATTGACGTCATGAGGATGACTTTCTTTTAAACCTGAAGCTGTAATTCTTATAAATTTAGCGTTTTCTTTTAATAATGGAATATTTTGACATCCGCAATATCCCATGCCACTTCTAATACCTCCACATAATTGGAAAACAGTATCACTTAAGGCTCCTTTAAATGGAACACGTCCTTCAATACCTTCTGGTACCAATTTCTTTATTTCAGTATTTTTATTTTGGAAGTATCGATCAGCACTCCCTCTTTTCATAGCTGCTAAAGATCCCATCCCAACGTAAACTTTGAATTTACGACCTGAATAAATTACTTCATCTCCAGGAGCTTCAGTGCATCCTGCAAGCATTGATCCAAGCATAACGCAATCAGCACCAGCGGCTAACGCTTTAACAATATCACCAGATTGTTTAATTCCTCCATCTGCAATAACGCAAATGCCTCTTGATTTACAATATTCATAAACATCACCAACAGCAGTAATTTGAGGAACACCAACTCCAGCAACAATACGAGTTGTGCAAATTGAACCAGGACCAATACCAACTTTTACAGCGTCAACTCCTGCATCAATCAAATGTTTTGCAGCTTCGGCAGTTACAATATTTCCAGCAATTAAGTCTAATTTTGGAAATTCTTTTCTTATTTCTTTAACAACATTTATAACATTTTTAGAATCGCCATGAGCAGAATCAACAGTAATAACGTCAACTCCAGCAGCAACAAGTGCTCTAACTCTTTCTAATGTGTCATTACCAACGCCAACTGCGGCTCCACAACGTAATCGACCATGTGAATCTTTGCAGGCGTTAGGGAAATTTTTAGCATTATCTATATCTTTACTAGTAAGAAGGCCAATTAAATGATTTTCTTTATCAACAATTGGTAATTTTTCAATTCTGTTTTCCCAAAGTATTTCTTTAGCTTCATCAAGGGTTGTTCCTTGCGAGGCAGTAAGCAAAGGCATTTTAGACATTACTTTAGAAACTGGAGTATCATCGATTTCTAAATATTTTATATCTCTATTTGTAATGATTCCTTGTAAAACATTATTATCATCAACAACAGGAAGACCAGAAATTTTATAATTTTCCATAATTTCGGCGGCTTCTTTAACGGTATGTTCACCTTTTAAAACAATTGGATTTGTAATCATTCCTGATTCATTCTTTTTAACTACATCAACTTCATGAGCTTGATCTTCAATTGACATATTTTTATGAATAAATCCAATACCGCCTTCGCGTGCAAGAGCAATTGCCATCTTAGATTCAGTAACAGTATCCATTGCTGCTGAAACAATAGGTATATTCAGTACAATATTTTTAGTTAGGTGGGTTTTAACATCGATTTGCATACCAACAACCTCACTATATTGTGGTACTAATAAAACATCATCATAAGTTAAGCCTTGTCTTACATCATCAAATTTCATAATTTTTTCCTTTCTCTTGTATCAAATAAAAAAGCAACATTAAGAATCAATTTTAATGTTGCACCTCTAACTTACTTTTTTGTTTTTTCATCGCAATATCCTCCTTACTTCAATGTAAGGAGATAACATGTAGTCTTGAAATTATGGTTTCAAGGTAGAGACTCGCTTACCAATTAAAGCTAATATACAAGTTAATCAATATTATAAATTTATTTAAATCCAAATTCGACACTATTTTTATTAATATTTTCTTTTTTATAATGGATAATTCGCTTAATCTATCTTTTTTTATGAGATTAAGCGAATTATAGACTATCTAAATAAATCATCTAATGTCAAAACTTTTTGAATAAATAAAGAATTAGCGTTAGGTTTTAAACCAATTGTAGTAATTAAAGTTGGATGTATTGCATATTTTGTCTTCGTAACTAATTTAAAATCGTTGATTTTATTTATAATAGATTCAATTGCTTTCTCGGTTAAAGTATATTGAGAATTACTAAATTTAATTTCACATAAGTTTATAATTTGATCTTTTCTTACAATTAATAGATCAATTTGGGACCCATTAATTCCTAAATCTTCATTCTTTTTAGTAAACCAAGAATTGCATTCAGTATAAACGCCACTTATTCCTAAGGCTTCTTTAATTTGATTAATATGTAATAAACATATTCTTTCAAACGCAAACCCTTCCCATGTATTCATAAGTGGTGTATTAATTTGATTTGTAAAGAAGTTTTCATCATTAGGATTTTGCTCAATAAATGAAAAATGAAAAATAGTAAAATTATCGATTATTTGGTATAAAACACCTTTCGCTTTCATGCCAAAGCAATTATATTTTCGAATAAAACCACAAGATTCTAACTCTTCTAATTTTGTTGATAAGTCCCCAGAATTTGTCATTTTTGTATTAGCAATAATTTCATCTCTTGTTAAACCTATTTTCTTTTTAGATAAAACTTTAATTATTTTTAAATATTCATGTGGATTTTTAAAAATTGACGAAAAAATATATTTAAATTCATCTTTTAATGGAGCATCTTCTTTAAAAATCATATTATCAATATTACTTTGAACACTTAATCCTTTTTGAATGAAATTATAATAATAAGGAACACCTCCTAATACCATATAATATTCAAGAATTTGCATTTTATTCGTAATTATTCCTTTTTTGTTTAGGAATTCTTCGCATTCATTTAAGGTAAATGCTTTTAAATGAATTTGCTCAGTTAATCTATTATATAATCCGCCTTTATTATGAATAACTTTTTTTAACATCCATGAAGTGGCTGATGCACATACAATTAAAATAATGTCATCTCTAAAAGATGCCCATCCATTCCAAAAATTTTCGAGTGCTGGTAAAAAATTACTTTTAGGGGTGTCCATCCAAGAAAGTTCATCTAAAAATACGATTTTTCTTTTAAGTGAAGACAAATTAATTAAAACTTTGAGTTCTTCAAATGCAATAAACCAATCAGTAATTTTATTTTTAGGCTCATAGTTAGAATTTTTAAGAGATGAAGTGAAAGCAAATAATTGATTCTTTAATGGACTATTTGCAACTCCAGAATGATGAAAAATCATTTTGTCTTTATATGCTTCATTAATTAAAAAAGTTTTTCCAATTCTTCTTCTACCATAAATTGAAACAAAGTGAGAAGTATTATCCTTATATATATTGTCTAGTAAATTTAATTCGTTTTTTCTACCAACTAACATAAAAGACCTCCTTATAATTCGCTTAATGTATCTTTTTTTATGAGATTAAGTAAATTATAACTCATTTTAGTTTAAATTTAACTAATAAAATTAATGTTATTTATTAATGTTTTATAGCAGTTTTTGATTGAAATTCACCTTATTTTCCTATATATTTATATGCGTACGTTGAACCAAGATTAACGATTATCCCTAACGTTATTCCTAGTTTAATGCGAATTTATTAGAAAGGGTAAACTAAAATGATCGACAAAAAAGGAAAAGCTGAACTTGTTAAGAAGTTTGGTAAGAACGAAAAAGATACAGGAAGTATCGAATTCCAAATTGCTTTATTAACTTCACAAATTCTCGATTTAACCGAACACTTAAAGAAAAATGACAAAGATCAAATTGCACGTCGTGGTTTAAACATCAAAGTCAGTAAGAGAAAATCATTACTTCGTTACTTACAAAGAACCAATCGTGACAGCTATGTCAAACTTCTTGGTGAATTAGGATTAAGAAAGTAAAAATTAGCTCCTGACTTAATGGAGCTTTTTTTGTAATTATTTATGGAAAAAACGTATTATTCTTTAAGAAAATATAAAAAACAAATGATCTTAGGACCAATTTTTAAAATGTTAGAAGTTGTTTTTGAACTTTTAATTCCTTTTTTAATGAAAGATATTATTGATAATGGAATTGAAATTGCAAAGACTACAGGCGATATTTCTAAGATTTTAATTGATGGTGGAATTATTCTTGGATTTGTTGTTTTAGGATTTTCTTCGACAATGGTTTGTCAATATTTCGCATCAGTTGCCTCACAAGGTTTTGGAACTGATTTAAGAAATAGAATGTTTAAAAAATTAAATGAGCTATCATTAAGAGAAATTAATGAACTTGGAACTGGTCATCTTTCTAATTTATTTAATAATGATGTTAATAGACTTCAACTTGCAGTAGCAATGATGGTACGTCTAGTAATTCGTGCTCCAGCACTTGTTATTGGGTCTATTGTTTGTTCTTTTTTAATTAACTATCAAGTCGCACTTATTTATTGCGGAGTCATCGTAATTATTTCTATATTCTTATATTTTATTTTAAGAGTAACAAGTAAACAATTTGTTGTTTTACAACATAAAAATGACAATTTAAGTCAAATAGTTGATGATGGAATTAGTGGTGCAAGAGTTATTAGGTCTTTTAATACTCAAGATGTTGAAGTTAATAAATATAAAGATAATACTGCTGATTATTATAAGGATGCTAAGAAAACTGTATATTTAAATGCTTTAATTAACCCAATAACTTTTTTAGTTATTAACGTTGCAATTTTATTAACAATTTATTTTGGTCAAAATGCAGTTAATGGCGGATTAATCGTAGGAATTTCAGGCGTGGCTTTTTCCACGGGTGATATTGTTGCTTTAATTCAATACTTAAATCAAATGCTTGTTGCACTTGTAGTTGTATCAAATCTTGTAGTTATTTTTAATAAATCTTTTGCTTCTAAAAAAAGAGTTGATGAACTTCTTTTAAAAGAAAGCTCGCTTAAAAATAATCCTATATATAAGGATATAAAGATTAAAAATGGTGACGAACTTTATAAATTAAATAATGTAGATTTTATTTATAGTGGGAAAAATAAAACTTTAATTGATATTAATTTTAATATTTTATCAGGCGAAAGTGTTGGTATCATCGGTGGTACTGGTAGTGGTAAATCAACTTTAATGAAACTTTTAGATAGATTTTATGATGCTAGTGAAGGAATAGTTCTTTATAAAGGTAAAGATATTAAAGAATATGATTTAGATTCATTACATAATGAAGTAGTTGTCGTAAACCAAAAAAATCAATTATTTAAAGGAACTATTAGGTCAAATATGTTAATAGGAAATCCTAATGCAACTGAAGAAGATATGATTGAAGCTTTAAAAGCTGCAGAAGCTTATTCATTTGTTAAAAAGTACGATGATTTTTTAGATCACGAAGTCGAAGAAAATGGATCTAATTTTTCAGGCGGTCAAAAGCAAAGATTATGTATTGCAAGAGCTATTGTAAGACATTCGGAAACTATTATTTTTGATGATTCAATGAGTGCTCTTGATTTCTTGACTGATAAAAATGTTAGAAGCAATCTAGCAAAATTTAAAGATTTAACAAAAATTTATGTTTCACAAAGAGCAACAACTTTGATGCATTGTGACAAGATTATTGTTATTGATAAAGGTCAAATTGAAAATATTGGAACTCACGAAGAGTTAATGAAAAATAGTAAAGTTTATAAAGAGATTTATGAATCTCAAACAAGGAGTAATTAGTTATGAAAGATATTAAAAAATTACTCACATATTTTAAAGGAAATGCAAAGTTAATTGTTTTAGCTATTTTCTTTGCAATTATATTTGTTTCATCAATGTTGCTTATTCCTTATTATACAGGGCTTGCAATTGATGCAATTGGTTTAGGCGATTCAAATCCAAATAGCACCCCAATTTATGTTTATGTATGGATTATTTTGATTTTAATTGTTGTTACTGTTGTCTTTGAATATCTTTTTGAAGCAACTCTTTCGTTATTTACAGAAAGAACTATGAAGAAATTTAAAGATGCCATATATGAAAAACTTAACAAGGTATCGATTAAATTTATTGATACACATAATCATGGTGATTTATTAAGTAGAACAATTAATGATGTTGATAATGTTTATAATGCAATTCTTTCATTATTTAAACAATTATTCCAAGGCGTAATTACTTTAATTATTACTCTTGTAATTATGTTTATTATGAATTATGTTTTGGCACTTGTTGTTCTTTGCTTGACTCCTCTTGCAGTGCTTATTTCAACAACATTTGCAAGAAAAGCCAATAAGAATTTTAAGAAACAAGGTAATTTAAATGGTACGATTGGCTCGATTGTTTTAGAAGATTTAAATAATATTGAAGCTATAAAAACTTTTGGATATGGCGAAGAAGCATTTAATAAATTTAAGAAAGTTAATGATGATTTATATGTTGTTGGGCAAAAATCACAATTTGTTTCAAGTTTTGCAAATCCATTAACTCGTTTAATGAACAATGGCACGTATGCAATTGTAGGTATCACGGGTGCACTTATTGTGATCTATGGCGGACAATTTGGTGCTTCGCTTGGTGTTGGTGGAATTAGTGCTTTCTTACAATATGCCACTCAATTTGCAAAACCATTTAATGAAATATCAAGTTGTGTTTCTGAACTTCAACTTGGAATGGTTTCCTTAAGAAGAATTAATGAAATTTTAGATGCATATAATGATGTTGACAATGGAACAATTGAACTTATTAAACCTGTTAATAGTATTAAATTTGATCATATTTACTTTAGTTATACTGAAAATCAAAAATTAATCGAAGATTTTAATTTTGAAATTAAAAAAGGCGAAAGAATTGCAATTGTTGGACCTACAGGATGTGGAAAAACAACGATGGTTAACTTATTAATGAGATTCTATGACCCAGTTAAAGGAAGATTCTTATTTAATGATATTGATAGTTTAGACATTCCTAAAAGAGATTTAAGAAATAACTTTAAGATGGTTCTTCAAGAAACTTGGGTTTTTAATGGAACTGTTTATGAAAATATTACTTATGGTAAAGAAAATGTAACGATGGATGAAGTTATAAAAGCATGTAAAGATGCTAATAGTTATGATTTCATCATGCGTTTACCACATGGATTCGACACAAAGATAAGTAACAATAGTGGTCTTTCAATGGGTGAAAAGCAACTTATAAATATTACTCGTGTCATGTTAAATAAACCTGATATTGTTATATTAGATGAAATGACTAGTAATATTGATACTCGTAGTGAACTTATTATTCTTGATGGATTTATGAAGTTGATGAAAAATAGAACCTCAATTGTAATTGCTCATAGATTATCAACTATCGTTAATAGCGACAAAATTATTGTTATGAAAGACGGTCATATTAATGATGTTGGAACCCATAAAGAACTTTTAGAGAAAAAAGGTTTCTATTACGAATTATACAATTCTCAATTTGAGCAATAGCAAAAGGCATTTTATACCTTAACTAAGTTTGAATAGATATAACAAAAAGAGCTGCTCCTGGCAGCTCTATTTTTTCAAAAAATTGTATTATTTTTTAATATAGTCATCAATGATTGCAGCAAGTGCACGAATGGAATTGTTCTTGACGCCATCGTTATTTAATATAACATCAGCATATATTTCTGATGGTCCAATAATTTCTTCATACATTGGTTGAACTGAGTCAAAATATTGGTTAACAATACTGTCAAAGGATCTTCCTCTTTCTTTTTGATCACGTTCAAGACGACGAACAAGTCTTCTTTCTCTTGATGCATTAATGAACACTTTTAAGTCTGCTAAATCTCGGACTTTTTTATCGACTAATGCAGTAATTCCTTCGACTAAAATTACTTCTTTTGGTGTAACTTTTTCAGTTTTATCGCTACGATTATGAATTACGTAATCATAAATTGGTTTTTCAATTGTTTTACCATTTTTTAGATCTTCAAGTTGGGATCTAAAAAGTTTCCAATCGAATGCTTTTGGATGATCATAGTTAATTTTCTTTCTTTCTTCGAAAGTTAATCCATCGAGCTTATTATAATAATCATCAATAGAAACGTGAGTAATGTGTTCTTCACCGACACTTTTTGTTACCTCACTAATAACAAATGTTTTGCCGCTAGCGGATCCGCCGCCAATTAGTATTATTATTGCCATAAATTGTGTGCCCTTTAAATATTATCATAAGGATGAGTTTTATTAAATTTGTTTTTAAGGTTAAAGTATGTTTCTTATTATTTTTATTATTTAAATGAATAATTCTCCATAATTTAGATTTTCAAAAAGGATTATCTTCTTGAATTTAGTGTTTTAAAGTTTAAACTATCACTTGCGCACGGAGAAAATTATGAAAAACAAATCCCTATTTATAGCATCATTACTAGTTTTTATTAGCGCTTCAACTCTTTCATCATGTGGTGAAGCAAATAATGAGCAAGAAATCAAAAAAAGCGAAGATACAATTATTAAAAATCTATCTGGAAAACCAGATGCAAATAATGCAAAAGATGTAATTTTTTCGGTTCTTGGTAAACTAGATGATGCAACATTTTTTGAAAAGAAAAGTTCAACAAAAACTGAAGCAAATAAAGGTTTTATAAATTATGTACAAAATACAACATCATTATCAATTAAAAATAATGATGAATACTATATAAATTCATCCTCGACTTCTGATTTTGTTAATATGGAACATGAGGCTTTTTATAAAGATAATTTTATAACTTTTAGAGATGATAAAGGTGAAATTAATAATGTAAAATTTGCTGATTATAGTGATGTTTATGGAGTAACGCCAAATAAATTATTGAGTGGACAAATCTTTAATAACGAAACAATTTTATCTACAAAATTAGAATCAAATGAAAATGACATTTTTACATATAAAATTGAATTAGATAAGGAATCATCCAATGCATTACTTATTCAACAAATGAAAAAATTTGGTAATTTAAAATCCTATCCAGTTTTTACCAGTAATACAGAATTTAAATTATCTATTAATTCAAATTACGAACCTATTTCATATAGTTGCTTAGCAAATTATGATATTTCAGTTCCTGTTTTAGGAAATATGTCATGTAAAGAAGAAACAACTGCTGAATTTAGTAAGTTTAATGAGGAAGTAGAAATACCTGATTATTCACAATTTAAAGAAGCTTTAAATAAAAAACCTATTGATTTAGGAAATAAAAAAGAAGTTGAAGTAAATGAAGAAACAAAAACAATTTTATCGGCTCTATTTAACACAGATATTGTTAATGGTGTAGCAATTAATGGAAATTTAAATATTAATGATTTTAAAATTCCATATAAGATTAATGCACGAGCCAATCTAGAAAAGTTCATTCGCGAAAATGAAAATGTAGATTTTAAATCCATTCTAGATATGACGATTGTATTT
>CAVGUA010000096.1:10440-14047 GCA_963632335.1 Parabacteroides goldsteinii | reverse complement strand
GATGTAGATAGAGATACAAGAATTGAAGCAGCAAAAGCTTATTATGGTTATTTAGAGAAAAATGATGCTGAACTTGGAAGAATTTACGATGAACTCGTTAAAGTTAGAGATAAAATCGCTAAAACTTTAGGGTTTACAAATGCTATTGAATATCAATATCTTGCACTTGGAAGATTAGATTATGATGAAAAGATGGTTAAAGAATATCGTGATCAAATCTATGAAGAAGTTGTTCCAATTGCAGTTAAGTTAAGAAAAAGACAAGCTAAGAGAATTGGAATTAAAAAACCATTATTTGTTGACTATAATCTTGAATTTTTATCAGGAAACGCAAAACCATGTGGTGACAGCAAATATTTATGCGAATGTGCATCAAAAATGTATCATGAAATGTCTCCTTTAACTGGTGATTTCTTTGATAAAATGGTTAATGATCATCTTTTAGATTTAGATGCAAAACCAGGAAAAATGACTGGTGGATATATGACCTATATTCCAAAAATTAAAATGCCATTTATTTTCTCTAATTCAAATGGAACTGCAGGCGATGTCGATACATTAACACATGAATTTGGTCATAGTTTCCAAGGTTGGCTTGGAAGTAAAATTAAAGTCCCAAGCGAAAGAATGCCTACACTTGAAGCTTGTGAAATTGATAGTATGTCTATGGAATTTTTTGCTGAACCATGGATGGAACTTTTCTTCAAAGATGATGCAGATAAGTATAGATTTGCTCATTTAGCTAGTGCTTTTACTTTCTTACCTTATGGTTGTGAAGTCGACGAATTCCAACACTGGGTCTATGAAAATCCAAATGTGACACATGAAGAACGTTGCAAGAAATGGGCAGAAATTGATGCAAAATATAGACCAGATTATAACTATAAAGGTTTTGAATATGCTCAAGGCCATCTTTGGATGAGACAATCGCACATTTATCAAGTTCCTTTCTATTATATTGATTACACATTAGCTCAAGTTTTAGCTTTAGAATTTAAAGATGAAATGGATAATAATAGAGAGAAAGCTTGGAATAAATATGTTAAGTTATTAAAGATGGGTGGAAAATATCCATTCTTAGAATTGCTTAAGAAAGCACATCTTAAAAACCCATTTGTACCTGGAACTATTAGAAAGATAGTTAGACCACAAATTAAAGTTTTGAATAGTTACGACGATTCAAAAATGTAAAATTTAAAAATGGTTGTTCATTGTTGAACAGCCTTTTTTATTGGATATACCATAGCTATTTCATTTGTGAGAATGAGAAAGTAAATCTAGAAATTTTAAGTTTCATGTATGGTCTTGATTTAAAAAGGCTTTAACAATTAAGCTAAAGCCAAATTTTACTAATACAAACTTTTGTTAATTTCCTGGACGGTTATTTCCTCCACCAGGACCTTCGTTTCCACCATCTCCAGGTCTATCTCCTCCTCCAGGATTGCCACCAGGGTTTCCTCCTGGTTGGCCGCCACCTTGATTATTTGCGGATCCATACGAGGTAAGTCCTGATTTTACTTCAATTGAGGTAATTTCTGTCCCATCTGTTGAAACGTTTGTGCCAACATAGAAGTTATTTTTAAATGTTGCTGTAGATTTAACACCTTTTAATACAGTTGCAGTTTTACCAGTAACTACTTTTGAACCTCCAACAATTACATTCATACTGGAGTATGCTTTTGGAAGAATTGCTGAATATTCATAATCATCGAATAAAATAGTAATCATATCGTTGGCTGAATAGCTTCCTAGGTTTAAACTAAGAACGTTCATATTATTAGTGCTTGGGGTTTCGATCATTCCGGTTTGAGAAAAAGCAAATAAATCGCCACTAATATAATTGAATGTTTTGTCAAAATCTAGAGAGCTATCGCCTCCACTCGATGGACCAAAGACGAATAAATTTCCTCCGTCTAATGTAACGCTACCATTTGAATCAATTCCGTCAGTTCCCGAGTTAATTACAACTGTCGAATAGGAATAGAAATTCATTGAAACATCAGATAAAGTATCGCTAGAAGCATTAATTCCATCATCATTACTTACAATATAAGTGTAACCATCATAGAAATTAATTAATCCACCTTGAATACCTTCAAAAGCGTCAAAGATTTTAATAGTGAAAGTATCGTGGTTTTCTGTGTTTCCTTCAGCACCAATGTTTAATGTTTGTTCTGAATTGATAGCTTGGTCTAAGGTATAAAATCTGAAATCGCCATCTAATAGATCTACTTGTGTATCGCTTGCAATTGAATCATCATCTGTCGAGAAGTAATAATCACCGCCATCAATGGTAACTTTACCTTCAGATTTAACGCCTTTACATTTTTGATTGAGATAATATCTCGTTTTATAACGAGTCATATCATCTTTTGAGACTTTCTTGTAATAAGATCCATCAACTACATATCTAGAATCATCATATAATGTTCCGTCTGTATCTTCTGACGAATTATATTGAACAAAATCTCCATGTGTAACAATGTGAGCGTTTGTATCTTTAATTTCTACATCTAATAAAACGTCTACGCCATCACCATGTGTATCAAAATTAATTGTTGAATCAGCAATTGTTAATCCGCCTTCTTTAGAATGGATTGCATCTTTTAATGATGTGAGCGTAAGTTTTGCATTCGTGATTTCAATTCCAGCCTTAGCATTTAAGGCGTGGGAATTACTATTTTCAACAATTACATGCGCATTTTCGATATTAAGTCCTTTTGCGGCTTGAATAGCAACACCAGAATCAATTGTATCTGTACTTAAGCCATTTCCTGAAACATATAAGTAACCTTCGCCACTAATTAATAGTGGGACTTTTTTAACAAGAATCGCAGCTTCTAAGGTGTTATTTTCAGAATCTGTGATTATATTTTTTGTTGCACTAGGAACATAAATCTCAATTGATTTAGAGCCTTTAACTTCAATTGGTGAATCTGTTAAAGAAGTGAGATTTACATTATTTAAAATAAGTTTTACATCTTCTTCTGAATTAACAACTATACGAGCATTTTCGTTTGTACCACTTATGACATAAGTACCGCCATCAGTGATTTTATATTCGCCAGCAGCTTCAATTGTTGAAACATCAATTGCATTTGATTCTTCATCAATTTCTTCTTCAGTTTGATCTTCAAAATCTTTTTCTATATCGATTTCATCTTCTTCTTCAGATTTTTCTTCTTCGTTATCGTAAGAAATATCTGTATCAGTTTTATCTGTTGTGTCTTCTTTAGTGCCAGTATTTCTTGAATCTGTAGATGTTGAATTACATGCAGCTAACATGAAAAGTGGTAATAAGCAAAGTAGTAAATTTCTTTTTTTCATAAGGTCAATCCTCCTTGAATGATTGTATTATAGGAAGCGAAACTTAAATGAACCTTAAATAAAATTATTTTTTTAAAATTATTTCAAAATATATACTCTTATTATTATCTTTAAGATAAGTTTTTATTTCCCCGTTATGTTCTTTTACAATAGCTTGAGCGATTGATAAACCAATCCCAAAACCACTTCTAGATTTACTTCTTGATTCATCTAAAGTATAGAAACGATCAAAACAATACTTTAATTTTTCTTCATCGATGTTTTCAACGCTATTTGAAAA
>CAVGUA010000096.1:1387-10430 GCA_963632335.1 Parabacteroides goldsteinii | reverse complement strand
ATATCAATCCATCCATTTTTGCTAACATATTTAAAAGCATTATCTAAGAAGATCCCGTACAATTTTAAAATAAGACCTTCGTTTCCTTCATAAATTATGTTTTCTGGAATGTTGTAGGTAAATTTAATGTTATTATCAATTGAAAGAGATGAATAAGATTCAATAGCTTCTAAAAGAGACGATGAAAGATTGAATTTTTCTTTTTTTGTGTTTCCATTCAATTCTTCAATTTTATTTAAAGAAACCATTTCGTTTATAAGGTTTCTCATTCTACTTATTTGTTCTTGAGAAGAAGCAATCCATTTATTATCAACGTTTTCGCTTTCTAAAACATCTAAGTTTGCACTAATAATTGCAAGAGGAGTTTTTAATTCGTGGGAAGCATCAGTTAAAAATCTTCTTTGGGATTCATAATTTTTCTCATAAGGTCTAATTACTTTTTTAGAAAATAAGAAACTAAATATCGAAATTAAAACAAAAGCCGATAATGAAATAGAAGAAGAAACAATATAAGTGGAGTTGAGAGCTTCTCTTTCACTTCTTGCATCTAAAATAACAGCCTTATAATTATCTCTATAAAAGAAAAAATAATTATAAAAACCATTATCTTTATTCCCTGTAAATATACTATTGGCTAAAGAATATAATTCGTTTTGATTTAAAGGAAACATATTGTTTCTAAAATATCTATATTGATGATTACTATAAGTTATAAAGAAGAATCTTTTTAAAAGATTTTCATTATTTTTGTTGTATGGATCATTTAAATCATCCTCATCAAGCGGATAATTTAACGCAATTGCAGCATCTTCTTTAAGTCTAGAAGTAGTTTTAAAATATAAAATTGTATTTAAACTAACACCAATTACAAAAAGAGTAATAAAGGAAATTGTACTTGTTAATAAAGTGAATTTTAGCCTTAATTTTTTAAACATTTTTCTTCTCCAATTTATATCCTAATCCTCTAACTGCTTTAATTGTAAGAGGACAATCTAATTCAATTAACTTTTTTCTTAAATTAGAAATAAAAACCCAAACAGACGATATATCACTATATGAGTCACTGCTCCATGCTTCTTCTAATATTTTTTCAGCACTATATAAAGCCTCAGGATTTCTTAAGAATAATTCAATTATTTGATATTCTTTATTTGATAATGGAGCTGATTTATTGTTATAGATTAATGTACAACTTTTAGAATCTAATGATAATCCTTCATATTCTAAATTAGCTTTAGTAATTCCATCCTTTCTTTTTATTAAAGCTTTAATTCTCGCTAAAAGTTCCTTACTTGAAAATGGTTTTGGTAAATAATCGTCTCCACCTAAATCAAATCCTTTAACACGATCATCAACATCTGCTTTTGCACTTAAAAAAATCACTGGAGTGTTATCATTATTTGCTCTAATTCTTTTTAAGACTTCATAACCATCTAATTTAGGCATCATTATATCAAGTAGAAGGCAATCAAAATGTTCATAATTTATATATTTCAAAGCCTCTTCACCATCATAAGCAACATCAACGATATAGTGGTTATTTTCTAAAATTTCTTTATATGCTTTTACAAAATCTTTTTCATCATCAACAAGTAATAATCTCATAACAAAATTACCTTTCGACATTATTTTATATCATATTCCTTAAATGAACCTTAAAATTGCAATGTTTTTGTGTAAAATTAAAGAAATGAGAGGTTTAAAAATGAAGAAAATTGTAGTTATTTCATCTAGCTTAAGAAGTGGTAGTAATTCTGAAATATTAGCCAAAGAATTTGTTAAAGGTGCAAAAGATGCAGGAAATAGTGTGGAATTTATTTCTTTAAAGAATAAAGATATCAAATTTTGCATTGGATGCTTAAGTTGCCTAAAAAATCATAAATGCATTTTGCACGATGATATGGAAGATTTATTAAAGTCACTTGTGAAAGCAGATGTAATTTGCTTTGCTTCGCCTATTTATTATTATGAGATGTCAGGTCAACTTAAAACTTTTTTAGATAGATGTAATCCACTTTTTAACACTGATTTTAAATTTAAAGAAATTTATTTGCTTGCAACATGTGCTGATAGCAGTGATTGTATGGATCGAATGATAAGTGGTGTAGAAGGGTGGATAGAATGTTTTGATGGTTTCTCTCTTGAAGGCACATACTTATTAAAAGAAACTAATGAGCCAAATGAAGCCTTTAAAAAAGAAGGATTATCAAAAGCCTACAAGCTTGGAAATTCAATTAAATAAATGATTTTTTAATTAGAAAATAGTTTCTTATTCTCAAATTTTATATACGTTTCTCACTCTTTTTTGTTAAAAGCAATTTTTAATATGCTAATTCTTTTATTTTTAAGAGCAACCCGTGTATCATAAGGTTATGAAATTTATATTGTTTAATGTTAATGGAATTAGAGCCATTTTAAAGAAATCATTTAAGGAAGATTTTAAGAGTTTAAATGCTGATATATTTGCAATTCAAGAAACAAAATTTAGTGAAGAATTACATCTAGATTTTCCTTTTATGCCAGAAGGTTATAAGGTTTATTGGACAAATAGTAAAGAGAGAAAGGGTTATTCTGGAGTAGCTGTTTATTCAAGAATTGAACCAATTTCTATTCGATATGGTTTAGATAATGAAAAATATGATGATGAAGGAAGAGTAATAACTCTTGAATTTAAAGATTTTTATTTTGTTGCTTGTTATGTTCCAAACAGTGGAGAAGGTTTGGTTAGACTTGGCTTTAGAATGACTTTTGAAAATGATTTAAAAGAGTATTTGTTAAATTTAGATAAAAAGAAGCCTGTTATTTATTGTGGAGATTTAAACGTTGCTCACGAAGAAATTGATATTAAAAATCCTAAAACCAATACTATGAATGCTGGTTTCACAAAAGAAGAAAGAGAAAAAATGAGTGAACTTCTTTCTTGTGGTTTTGTTGATACTTTTCGTGAATTGCATAAAGACACTGTGAAATATTCGTGGTGGAGTTATAGATTTAATTCTAGAGAAAGAAATGCTGGCTGGAGAATAGACTATTTTTTAGTTTCAAAAAGAATTTTTGAAAAAGTTAAAAATGCTGAAATACATAATGAAATTATGGGTTCAGACCATTGCCCAGTTGAGCTTGATATAGATTTATGAAAATTTTAGTTACAGCTTTTGGATCATTTTTAAAAAACAACGTCAATTCCTCACTAGAATGCATGAATGAACTCCCAAGCACCATAAATGGTTCTGAAGTTTTCAAGTATGAACTTCCTGTAAGTTATGATGATGCACGAATGAATTTATTAGCATCAATACGTGAAATTAAGCCAGATTTAGTTGTTTCTTTGGGTTTAGCGGCAAATAGAAAAACAATATCCCTAGAGAAACAAGCTTTTAATAAGATGGATTCTATTTATCCAGATAATAATGGAACTGTTTATAAGGATAAAATAATAGATGAAAATGAAAAAAACTATATCAAAACCCAATTCGATTTAGAAAAAATTAAATCTATACTTGAAAATAAATATTCTTATATTTCAATTTCAGATAATCCAGGAACATATGTTTGTAATACTGTATATTTTTCTTCTTTAAGTGTTCAAAATAAAAACCATAAAAAAGCAATTTTTATTCATTTACCACCTTTAGACGTCATGCCAAAAGAAACAATGGTTAAATGTTTAATAGAAATTATTCAGGAACTAATTTCTAACTATTAAACTAATCTATCCATTAATCCATTTGTTGCATTTGGAAATAAATGACTATATGTATCGAGTGTTTGTTGAGTTGATGCATGTCTTAAATGTTTTGAAACAAGTAAAGGATTACATCCTTGATTTATCATTCTAGATGCCATTGAATGTCTTAAACCATGAAATTTGATTGGTTCAACTTGAGCCATTTCTTCATGTTTTAGCATCATCCTTCTTATTGAAGTTCTAGGAATTATATGATTATTAAAAAACATTAAGTTTGTATCCTTTTCTGGTTTTACCATATTTTTCCATTCTTTTAGTTCTTTTATTAAAAATGTTGGAAGATCAACTGATGCTTTACTGCTTTTTGTTTTTGGTGAAGATATATATCCGTCTCTATCAAGAGATTTGTTTATGTACACGGAGTTGTTATTAAAATCTATATCGTCCCAAGTTAATGCATTAATTTCGCCCATTCTTAAAGCGCCCCAATATGTAACTAAAAAATAATATTTCCATTCATAATCTTTATAATCAAAAGTTTCAATAAAACTTTGAAATTGTTCATTTGTCCAAAAACAAATTTTTGTAGACATTTCTTTATCTTTTCTTATTGATTTTAAAGATTTTAAAAGTCTTTCAGATGTCGTGTAATTTAGAAAACCATTTCCTTCAGCAAAAGATATTAATTGTCTTGTTATAGCAAATACTAAGTTTTTTCTACCAATCGAAATATCTAATTTAGAAATATAGTTTCTAAAATGGATTATTGTTTCATTATTAAAACAATTCGATATTTTTTCATCTTTATTAAAAAATCCAAGTAAATATTTGTTTATTATTGTTACCCTTTCTTGATAAGTTAATTTTTTATACGTGAGTTTCATTTCATTTGAAAATAAATTGGTTAACTCGCGCATCTTGATTTTTTCTTTTTTCATTTTGAATGCCTCCGTTATGTAGTAGATATTTTGACACTTTAGGAAATTCTTGACTATTTTTTATATATCTTGATTGTTTCGAAGATAAATTGAAAAAATGTATTGAGAAAAATTAGATTTTCTCTACAATTATTTTGTATCGCAAAAAGGAGGACAGAATGAATAAGGGTTTAAAGAACGCATTATTAATTATTCTTGGCGTTTTTGGTGCTGCAACAATGATTACACCTGCTTTTAGAGCATTAAATAGTTCATCAACAAGTAAGATTTGGACTTATTCTTTATATATAAGAATATTTGGTGGAGGCAGTGCAAAAGTTGGTAATACGGGATTACTTACTTTAGCGTGGATTTTAAGTTTAGCTGCGTTAGTTGTTACTGTTGTATTAATTATCTTAAGTATAATTGACTTTGAAGTTTCTAGAAAAGTTAATATAATCACGTTTAGTGTTATTATGGTTTTCTATGCAGTTGGTGGAACTTTAGTTATTTTTGCACCACAATTAATTGGCAATACAACTGATGCATGGCTTGGAATTGGAAGTATTTTAACAAGTTGTTTCATGTATGCTGGATTTATAATGTCGTTAATTTTTGTTTTATTTTATTCTCTTAAAAAAGAGAACTAAAAAGTAAAATAATTTGATACTAAAACTTCGCTTTAATTCGCGAAGTTTTTTTATGAACAATTATTTTTATTTTTGATATAATCACTGAGTATGAAAAAAAGAGTTATTTTATTATTAGCAACATTTGCTTTATTAAGCACGTCTATGATCTCAAATCTTAATAAAGATACATTAAACAAAAGAGATACAAATATATTTGTAGAATTAAAAGATACTGAATCAAAATCTAGTGAAGAAAGAGAAGTTATTCAAAAGAGTTTTTTGAAAGAGCTTCAATCAAAAATTGGTTTAAATTATAGAGTTTTGAATTCATATACAAATATTTCAAATATTCTTAATCTTCAAATTAGTTCAGTTGATTATGAAAAAGTTGAAAATATAAGTTATGTAACCAATATTTTTGAAAATGAAGTTTTTGAATGCGAAGAAAGTTATGAATCGTATTTTGTTCCTGATACTACAAACAGAGCAAAACCAGATAAAGATTATAGTCGTATAGAAATGAATATTCCTTCATCTTCTAAAGATGGTGAAAATACTATGATTTGCATAATTGATGATAGTTTCAATGTGAATCATGAGATGTTTAAAAATCTTTCAAGTGGATATAAATATAGCAAATCCACACTTGAAAATTTAAAGTCACAAACGGGTTTTACAGCCAGCAGTGCTGGTTATTTAAATAACAAAATTCCATTTTATTATAGTTATTCAACAAATGATGATGTGATGAGTTATTCAAATAATACAACTTATCATGGACTTCATGTTGCTGGTATTGCAGGTGCAAACAATACTTTTTTAGGCGCTGCTCCAAATGCTCAATTAGCTTTAATGAGAGTTACAGATAGTAGAGGAAATTTTGATGAAACTGCAATTTTAAATGCATTAGAAGATGCGATGCTTTTGAAAGTTGATGTTATTAATATGTCATTTGGATCATCTTTGACTGATTATACAATTAGCAGTAATTTTTCAAATATTTTAAGCAATTTAACAGATGCTGGAATTCAGGTTAATTTTGCAGCTGGAAATGATGGAAAAAATAAATTTGAATCTGGTGTTGGTGAATATAATTCTTTAAATACTGTTGAGCCTAGTGAAATGGGTTATTTTGCTGCTTTTTCAAAAACAAATTCTATTGGGGCTTTAAATTTAAAAAATGACGACTCGTTATATTCCTCATTTGCAACAAAAAGCGGTGAAATATTTTATGCAAGAGATCAAATTGTTTATGGACCACTTTCTAATGCTAAGTTACTTGGTTCTGTAAATATTAATACATTTCAAGGCTTAATTCCCGATGACGATGATTTTTTAGATTTAGAGTATGAAATTGTTGGTTATGGAACTGATGAAGAGTATGATGATATTGATATAAATGGAAAAATTGCTATTGTTCAAAGAGGTGCTTCATCTGAAGAAGAATTAAATGCAAATAAAGATAAATACCTTTTTTCTACTAAGATTTATAATGCATCTAGACATGGTGCAATAGGAATTATTATTTGTAATACTGCAGGATCTAATTCAAGTTTAGGGAATACAATTATTGATTTTAAATACACTTCTGGTCCAATGTTATCAAAAAGCGATTACATACCTACCGCTTTAACAAGTACCTATACATATGATTTATTATCTAAGCAAGAAGAAAAAATTATTAGGGTTGGAAGAAGAATTGATGCTGAATATTCAAGCGATGGTAGTCAAACTGATTTATCGTTAACTCCTGATGTTAGTGCTCCAGGAACTAATATTTATAGTGGTGTCAGTAATGATAATGGCGAAAGTTTGTATAAATTTATGGACGGAACTAGTATGGCATCACCTAACGCTTCTGGCGCTATGGCTAATATTATTAGTAACTATGATGGAAATGATTTAGAAAACTATAAAAAGACCTTGATGGCAAGAATTCAATCGAGTGCTAATCCAATTGAATATGTGAATGGATCATATCTTTCTCCAAGAAAAGTTGGTGCAGGTGCAATTGATGTAGAAAAAACCATAAATTCTGATATTTATTTTACCTACGGTGATACAAATAAGGCAAAAGTAGAATTAAAAAATAATGACGATATTAAAAATGGTACAATTAAATTTACAATTGATACGCATAATGAAAGCAAGACTTCCAAAAACTATAAAGCAACTTTATATGTTCAAGCACCAGCTACAATTATTCCTGATGCAACATTAAGTATTTTAGATGAAAAAGAAGTTCAAACTGATAAGGATGTAGTTTTAGCAACTGTTTCAAGCAATGTAACAATTAATGCTGGAGATTCAACTCTTGATTTTGAATATACATTGACAGAAGAAAATAAAAAATATTTAGAAAAATTCACATCTGGAATTCAAATTGAAGGATATGTAGTTTTTGAGTCGTCAAATGGAAATAGTGGTGATGTAGACTTATCAATTCCATTCATGGGCTTTTATGGAAACTATAGTTCTGCGGATGCTGTTGAACCATTCACATTTGAAAAAGATTCGAATGTGGCATATCAATCGGATATTCTTACTCAATATGCTGATGTTTATATTGATAATAGCGTTTACAAATATAGAAATGCTGATTTTAGAAGTATATTTGCGGTTGGAAATGAAAAACTTACAACTGATGAAAAAACTAAAATCCAAAATAATAAAGCGAACATTTTACAGTACTACACTGAAGTTGATTATAGTAAGAAAAGAGATGTTTTATATTTAGGTTTAGAAGATGAATCGACATATGTTTATATTCAACAATTTATTTCAAGAAATGTTAGAGATAATACAGTTACTTTAACGAATACTAATACTGGAGAAGTTGTTTTAACTAAGCATTTATCAAATCTTAGTTTCTCTTCGCAAAATAATAGTAGTGAAAAAGGTGAACATCCACTTGTTAAATCATGTTTAACATCATCGCTTGTTAGTGCAGGATATTTTGTAAACCTTGGATATCTAGAATTTTCACTTGTTGATTCAAATAATGAATTAATTTATGAAGAAGGGAATTATGAATTAACTTTCTCATATACATTAGCTTATGGTTATGAAAGTTCTTCTAAGAATTACACACAAACAAGAACATATAATGTTGTTATAGGAAAAGAAAGAAAAATTACTGATTTAGAATTTGTTAAGAGAGATTTAATTTCAACAGGCAAAAAAATATACGATGTTGTTTTTAGCGCTGAAGAAGTTAAATCAGTTACCTTAGATGGTGTGGATGTAAAATATTTTGAATCTGATTATGGAGTTGATACCTACGAAGTTTATATGGATATTGATAGTACATTTGAGGAAGATGGATCTAAATATTTTGAAATAACTGATATTTATGATAATAAAATTGGTTTTATTTGTGCTGTATATCATGGACAAATAATAATTTATGATCAAGATAACATGGATTCTTCATATAGAATTTGGTTTGGTCATTTATTTGATATGCGTAATTTAGAAACAGGTCTTAAAAGCACATATTATGAATATACGTTAATCACAAATAACATGGAAGCTTCAATTGATGAATCTAATATCATGACTTTCACAGTTGATTTTAGTGATATAAGTGATAGAAATTCAATTAAAGTTTATGAATACATAGATGGAATATATCAAGAAATTGATTTTAAAATTGATGGAGATCAAATAACTATTAATTCTAAATCAAAGAAAATTAGAGTTGATTATCAAACAAAATTAGATGATAAAAAAGATGAAACTGAAAATAATAATAGTGCCAAAATACTTCTTATTTTTGGTTTATCAATTATTGGAATTGGTTTAGT
>CAVGUA010000096.1:0-1377 GCA_963632335.1 Parabacteroides goldsteinii | reverse complement strand
TTTTTGTAGTGTTTATCTAAATGTTTCAGATTTTATTTTTTTCAAAAATTTATTGAATTCCTCCCCCTATTAATATTGAAAGCATAAATATGCAAAAAATAGGAGGTTCATATGACAAAGCAAAATGTAGTATTCAATGTTGGTAAAGAAACTGAAATTTTAGAATTTAAAGAATCTACTGCTGAGTTTGATAAGGCAATTAGAGCAATTGTTGCAATGCTTAATAAATCAGGCCATGGCACGATTTATTTTGGAGTGAAAGATAATGGCGATGTTATTGGTCATCAAATTGGGAAAGATACTTTATCTAATCTTGCTGATAGAATTAAAAGTTCTATAGAACCAAGTGTATATCCAAAAATCGATAAATTGGAGTTTGAAGATAAGACAATTATTACAGTTGTATTTTCTGGAAACAATAAGCCATATGCTTATAAGGGTAGATTTTATATTAGAATGGAACAACAAAATTTACCAATTAATCCAATAGTCTTAAGAGAGCTTATTAAAGAAAGTCATGAATATAATGATGCTTGGGAAAATGAATTGACTAAGTTTAATTCTGAGTACATTGATAATGAATCAGTCGATATGTTTTATAGACAAGCTGTTGCTCTTGATAGAATCGAAAAATTTGAACATACAAGTGAAGAACTATTAACACAATTAGGTCTTATGAAAAACAGATATTTAAATAATGCAGGTTTATATTTATTTGGGAAAAACTCACCATTAGTTTATAAAGCAGTAGAATATCCTACGAGTGAAAGAATAGATCCTATAGACTTAAAAAGATTTGAAGGGAATATATTTAAACTCATTTTAAAAGTTATAAATTTTATAAGTCAAAAGATGCGTTGGGAAGTAAAAATAACAGATATTCAAAGAAAAGAAATCCCGGAAGTTCCTATGGTTGCAATTAGAGAAATAGTGATTAATTCATTAGTTCATTCTGATTTTCATGCTGATAGTGAACATCAAGTAACGATAGATCCTGATGTCATAGAAATTTATAGTCCTGGAAGATTTGGAGATTTAACTCCTATTGATTATGTTAATAAAGTACTGCCTTCAAGAACGAAACATAAATTAATTCAAGGCGTTTTATTTAAGGGTTTTGATATTGAAACATTAGGAAGAGGATTTAAAAGAACAAATAACGCCTGCAAAGAAGATAGAATTAGATGGTCTTATAACAAATTTGATAATGGATTTTCTTTTATTTTTAAAAGAAATATTAAGTATCGGGTATTATCAAAAAATGCTGTAAAACTATTTAGTTACATGAAAAATAATAATAATATTTTGGAAAATGTAAGCAAAGCAAAAGAAATAATTAATAAGAAAGATCGATCAACTAGAGATGCAATAAATGAA
>CAVGUA010000095.1:0-10781 GCA_963632335.1 Parabacteroides goldsteinii | reverse complement strand
ATATAAGCATTAGTTACTTTAATAGTTGTAAATCTTGTGATATTGAAAAAAAGATATGGAGAAAATAACAAAATTGAAATAATATCTGCTTTTTTCTCAGATAATTTAATTGATAATAATCGTGAAACAGTATATAGGAAAAAATTTAAATAAACACCAGTCGTAGAAAAAAGAATTGTCAAATTAAGCATCCTGATTTGATTTGAAAAATCACTCGATCCATTAAAAGAACTAAATAAAATTCCACTTACAAAAAGTCTTGAATTAGTCGAAGAAAATTTACTTAAAATATAATTTTTATAAGCATAAAAATTTATTGGAAAATCAAAAACTACATCAAGACTTTTTATTATAATTTGCTTTTTAATACCTTGTTCTTTTAAATATTCGTTGAAATTAAAACCATTTTCAAGCGTTGAAAAATAAAAGCTTTCATTTGTCCCTTTAATTCGAACAATATCTAATTCATCAACGTTTGCATAAGCATTTGGGACATAAAACTTGTTTAACCCATTAAAAAGGATGAAATAATTATCCTTTCGCTTTAAAACAATTCCTATTACACTACCACTAATCGGAAATTCAATTTTTGACAATATAACTCTAATAAGCGATACAAAAAGAATTATCAATCCTATCATAAGTACTTTTTTATCTTTCCGTGATCTTTTAACAAAAACAAAAGAGCAAAATGAAAAGATTAAAATTCCATAAATCAAAAGTTTAGGATTAAAAAGCAAAATAACTGACAAATAAATTAGAAAATACAGGAATAAATTACTCATGTAAAATTACATAATCTTTTATTTTTTCAAATGTACTATTTCCTACACCTTTAACGTTTTTTAAAGATTCAATCGTATAATAAATCCCATTTGTTTCCCTATATTCCACTATCGCTTCACTAATAACACTTCCGATTCCACTAATACTTTGTAATGCTTCTTCATCATCAATATTGATATTCACTTTACTAATTTCATCATCACCACAAACATCAGTTACATCAAACTTAGCTGAAATATAATAAGTTTCATTTGCTGTTAATTCAGCTTCTAAATAATAACAACGATCATCTGCATTACTTGTAACTCCACCAGCTGCATTAATTAAATCTGACATTGTAGTACCTTCAAGCGTTAATAAATACTTTCCAGGATTGACAACATTTCCTTTAATTGTAAAGGCTCCAGTTTCATCATCTTCATCATTAGTATAAGTAGTTTTATTTGAATCATCACTTTGCTGTGTATTGAAAATACTATTACCCATATTTGGGTCAACAAATTGCAAAACAACTATACCAATAATTGTCACAACAACAACGGCTAAAATAATTTTTAACATAAAAAATTCCTCCTTATACTATTAATAGGGGGGGAATTTAAAAAATTTACAAAAAAAGTTGATTTTTCGATCAACTTTTTTTCAAATTACTTAACTTCGATGATTTCGATGTCGTATGGTTCGTCAGCTTTTACTGTAACTTTATCGCCTGCTTTTTTGCCAATTAATGCGATGCCAAGCGCACATTCATTAGAAATCTTCATATGTTTTGGATCACTTAATGGATCGGATTCGATTGATGAAACAATTTTTACCTCAAAAGTTTCACCACAAGATAAATCTTTGAAGGTAACAACACTTGAAATATTAATCTTATTAGAACCTTTTTTAGGCTCAATGATTACAGCATTTGCTTTAATATGTTCAATTTCTTTAATACGAGCTTCAATTTGACCTTGTCTATTTCTTGCTGCATCATAATCGGCGTTTTCTGATAAATCGCCCATAGCACGAGCGTTATTTAATGCTTCAATCACTTCAGGACGTTGAACATCAATTAAATCTCTATATTCTTTTTCTAGTTGTTCTAAACCTTCTCTAGTTAATTCAAATTTCTCATTCATAATAGTTTCCTCTATTTTTGCTCAAATATTATACCTTAATTAATACCCATAATCTATAAATAAATTATTTGATTTCTTGAATCTTAGGGTCTTCATTATAAGCATCAAAAACTTCTTGAGCTTCTTCAAATTCTTCTTCATCAGTAACTTCTAAAACCTCGTCATTATCGCCATATTTCAAGATATATACAGTATCTGGGTCACTTGAATCATAGGCAAAAACATAGTCAGTTTCTCTTTCAGGATTATGATATGTAAATAATATTTTTAATAAATATTCATTACCTTCATCATCTTTAATGACGACTTCATTATCATTTAAATGGTCCATTCTTAATTGCTCCTTATTTTTCTTTATAATTTCTTAAAAAATCTTCTAAAATTACTACAGCACTATACATATCTATAACTTCAGCAATTTTCTTTTCATTATATCCACTATCTCTCAATCTTTCATGAGCTTCAATTGTTGAATATGATTCATCATATTTAATAAATAAAATTTTTTTGTTTTCTTCATTGATTTCTTTAATAAATCTATCGACAGAATCACATCTTTCTCCCTTTTGACGATCAATTTGAAGAGGATATCCAATAACTACATCGTAAATTTGTGTTAATTCACAAACTTCAATTAAATGGGCTTTGGCCGCTTTATAATTTCCACGGCTAAAGCGATACTCTTCATATGGATGTGAAAGTCCAATAATATCACTTTTAGCTATCCCCATAGTCGTGGTTCCTAAATCAACACAGATAAATTTCTTAGTCATTATTTTAAAATTACTTTCTTTGCGGAGTCCAATTTTTCAAGAGATAAAACACTTCCTTTTGACATATCTGGTCTGCCACCTCCAGCGCCACCAAGTATATCAGTTATACTCTTCAAAATGTCCTTACTCTTTACACAATTATCTACTAATTTTTTACCAATACCGCAAATTATTGGATGTTTTCCATTATCATCTCCAATTAAAACAATCGTAAAATCATCGTATTTAACTTTTAAAGAATCATAAATTTTCATAAGTGCATCGCTATTATAATCTTTTAAATATTCAAAAATTACATGTGATTTTTCAAATTTAGATTCCAAGTCATGAACTTTTTCTTTAGCTAAATCATCAAATAAAATCTTATATTTATTAGTCATTTCATCTAATTGATTTTCAATTGATTTTACTCTATCAATGGATTCTTTATAACTCTTTGCTTCTACTTCTTCTTTAATTTCGTTAAGTAATTCTTCTCTTTGTTTTAATAATTCATATGCCTTAAATGAAGTTTTGGCTTGAATTCTTCTAACACCATTTGCAATGCTACCCTCGGTTTCAATTACAAATACACCTATATCAGAAGTGTTTTTAACATGATTTCCACCACAAAATTCTTTTGAAACATCACCAAATGAAACAACTCTAACTTCTTTACCGTATTTTTCATCAAATAATGATATTGCTCCAACTTTTTTAGCTTCTTCAATTGGCAAAACTTGGGTATTATTATCGATTGCATCTGAAATATATTCATTTACAATTCTTTCAACTTTCTTAAGATCAACTTCACTTATTTTTTCAAAATGTGTAAAGTCAAAACGTAAATATTCATCATCGACATAACTTCCTTTTTGTTTTACATCTTCTCCTAACACTTCAATTAAAGCACTTTGTAATAAGTGAGTTGCACTATGATTCTTAGCAATCGCAAAATGTCTTTTTTTATCAATTGAAAGAGTAAATTCATCACCATCTTTAATTGAACCATATAAAACTTTAACATTATGTAAATGTTGTTTATTTGGTGCATTTGTGACATTTATGACATCAGCTCGACAATTTTCATTCTCTATAAAACCAACATCAGCAACTTGGCCACCCATTTCAGCATAGAAATTAGTAACTTCAAATACAACTTCGCCTTCATCACTAATTTCATTAACTTTCACGCCATCTTTAAATAAACCAATAACCTTAGATTTAATATCTTTTGATTCATAGTTATATAAAGATTCAGCTTTGAAATCCAATAAATCTTTCGATTGTTTATTGAATGATTCGACATTTTTTCTACTTGCACGAGCAAGTTCTTTTTGATGTTGCAAGCATTCTTCAAACTTATCTAAATCAACTGAAACACCTTTATCAGCACAAATTTCTTTAGTTAATTCAATTGGGAAACCATATGTATCATATAATTTAAAAGCATCTTCACCTGATAAGATATTTTTGCCTTCAATCATACTATCTAAAATTTCTTCACCACTATTTAATGTTTTGATAAACTTTTCTTCTTCAGCCTTTATCATCTTTTTGACAACTTCTTTTCTATCTAATAAATAAGGATAGAAACATTTCATATTTTCGCATACAACATCTACTAATGTATATAAGAAAGGTTCATATAATCCAAGCTTTTGACCATATCTCATTGCTCTACGTAAAACTCTACGTAAAACATATCCTCTTCCTTCATTTGAAAACATTGCGCCATCTGCTAAGGCAAAAGTACAACTTCTAATATGATCAGCAATAACTCTATATGGCATTAAATATTCACCTTCATATGGTTTTTTACACAATTTTTGAGTTGCTTCTATATAAGGATAAAATAAATCAGTTTCAAAGTTTGTTTCTGTTCCTTGCATAACGCAGGTAATTCTTTCAAGACCTGCACCAGTATCAATATTTTTATGTGGTAATTCTTTATAATCTTTTCTTTCTACACCATTAACTGCATTATATTGAGAGAAAACAATTCCCCAAATTTCAATATAACGATCATTTTCCATATCTTTAGCTAATAAATCAATTCCAATGTGTTCTGGATCATATTTTTCGCCTCTATCAAAGAAAACTTCAGTATTTGGTCCGCATGGTCCTTCACCAATTTGCCAAAAATTACCTTCAAGTGGAATTAAATGAGATTCTTCACATCCTTGTTCCATCCAAAACTTTTTAGTTTCTAAATCGCTTGGATGATAAGTAAAATACAATTTATCTTTAGGTAAATCAAAATATTTTTCGCTTGTTAAGATTTCCCAAGCAAATGAAATTGCTTCTTTTCTAAAATAATCACCAATAGAGAAATTTCCTAACATTTCAAAGAATGTATGATGTCTTGCGGTACGTCCTACATTATCAATATCATTTGTTCTAATACACTTTTGTACATTAGTAATTCTCTTTGATTCAGGAACTTCACTACCATCAAAATATTTCTTTAATGCAGCAACACCCGCATTGATCCATAGTAAAGTAGGGTCATTATGAGGTACTAAACTAGCACCTGGTTCAATAACGTGCCCTTTTGATTTAAAGAAATCTAACCACATTTGTCTGATTTCTTGAGATGTCATTTTCTTCATAAATTACTCCTTAAAATAAAAAAAGTTCCTACGTTTTAGGAACGATTGTATCGCGGTACCATCCTAATTCTTTATTCAAGCACTTAATTAATTACCGTAACGCAGTAAGCGGGCTCTTAACCTTTTAAAGGAAATGGCTTGTTTATTTTTCATAAATTCTTACACCAACCGAATTCTCTCTAGAAAGAAACGATAAACTTAATTTCCGCAAATATTATATAAAAAGCGAAAAAATAAGTAAATAGTCAATAATTTACCGAAATATTGTTACTACTACTATTTAACTACTAACTTTCTACTAATATTAATATAATACCGAATACTTCTGAAAAATACCGAATTAGTAATCGGTAAAAAAAGGCGTTTTTTCCATAAAAACGCACTTTTTCCACTATTTTCACCACTATTGTTTTAGCTTATTTTTATAATAAATTTTATCAATTATTCCACCACCCAAACATTCATCACCCTGGTAGAAAACACAACCTTGTCCTGGGGTAACAGCCTTGTATGGCTTATCAAATATAAGCCTTACACTACCATCACTATTATTGTATAGAGTTACACCTTGATCAACTTGTCTATACCTGAATTTACAATTTATATGAGTTCCATCTTCAATTAAACCATTAAACAAATTAATCATATTTATATCTGCTGAGTCACTAAATAGATGTTCATCTTCATCACCACTAGCAACATATAAAATATTATTTTTTACATCCTTTGAGCAAACAAACCATCCTTTTGCAACTTCGCCACTTATTCCACCAATGCCAAGTCCTTTACGCTGCCCAATCGTATAATATAAGACCCCATCGTGCTTTCCAAGAATTCTTCCTGTTTCAATATCAACTATATTTCCTTCCTTGGCTGGTAGATAATTCTCTAAAAATTCCTTAAAGTGCCTTTCACCGATAAAACAGACTCCTGTAGAGTCTTTTTTGTCCATTACGCTCTTTAAATTGAGTTTTTTAGCGATTTCACGCACCTCGGCTTTAGTTATATCACCCAAAGGGAATATACAAGAAGCTAATTGATCATGAGAAATTTGAGAAAGAAAATAGCTTTGATCTTTAGTTAAGTCTTTTGCCTTATATAAATAAACTTTCCCGTCCTTATCGACTCTTTTTGCATAATGGCCCATTGCAATCATGTCACAACCATTCTTTTTTGCAAAATCAAGAAATGGACCAAATTTAATATATTTGTTACAAAAAATATCTGGATTTGGTGTCCTACCTTTTTTATATTCATCTAAAAAATAAGTAAAAACATTATCCCAATACTCTTTAATAAAATCTATTCTTAACATTGGTAAATCAAGTTTTTTAGCAACTGCTTCTGCATCAAGATAATCTTGTTCTTGAGGACATATATTATTATCTAAAGTTGGATTGCCTAAAACATCGTTATTAGCCATTGAATCCCAATTACGCATAAAACAACATACAACATCATATCCAGCTTCCTTAAGAAGATAAGCACTTACTGCACTATCAACTCCGCCACTTAATCCAAGCATAACTTTCATTTGAATAATTCCTTACTATCTAAAATCATCGTAAATGGTCCATCATTTACAAGGCCTACTTTCATATCAGCTCCAAAAACACCAGTTTTAACATACATTCCAAGATTTTTTAAAGCATTATTAAAATAATCATATAATTTTGTTGCTTCTTTAGGATTTAAACAATTTATAACAAATGATGGTCTATTACCTTTATGGCAATCTGCATACAAAGTAAATTGCGAAACACTCAAAATAGATCCGTCAATATCTTTTATTGATAAATTTGTTTTACCTTCACTATCTGGAAAAACTCTTAAATTAACTAACTTTTGAGCCATTTTATCACAAATTTCTATTGTGTCACCATTAGTAAAAGAAACTAAAATCATATAACCTTTTTTAATTTCAGAATAAATTTCTCCACTTATTTTTACATAAGCTTCATCAACATTTTGTGCAATAATTCTCATGGTTGTAATTATATAAAAATTAAAGATATTTGTGTATAATATTTGCATGTTAAAACCACTAGCATTTAGAATTAGACCAACCAAAATAGAAGATGTCATCGGTCAAAAAGATATTTTAGGGGAAAACGGAATCCTAATTAATTCAATCAAAGAAAAATTGCCAATTTCTTTTATTCTTTTTGGTGTTCCTGGATCTGGAAAAACAACTATTGCTGAGTGCTATGCAAATTCTTTAGGAGTTCATTCAATTAAAATTAATGCAGTTTCTTCAAATAAAAGCGAAATAGAGGCTTGCATTAAAGAAGCAAAAATGTTTCATCCAACTATATTAATTATCGATGAAGTTCATCGTCTAAATAAAGATAAACAAGATATTTTACTTCCATACATTGAAGATGGAACAATATATTTAATAGGAGCAACTACAGCAAATCCATATATAGCTATAAATAAAGCTATTAGAAGTAGATGTCACTTATTAGAAGTTAAAAGACTTGATGAAAACGATATTTTTTCAGGGTTGAAACGTGCAATTTCAAATAAGGATGGGTTTGATAATAAATTAAAAATTGATGATAATTCATTAAAATATATAGCAAAAATTAGTAATGGCGATTTTCGTTTTGCACTTAATTTTTTAGAGATTTTAGATTTAACTTATAAAAATCAAAATATCAATTTAGAAATGACTAAATCGATTAATAAAATTCCAAATTTAGCTATGGATAAAGATGAAGATGATCATTATAACGCTGTTAGTGCTCTTCAAAAATCCATTAGAGGAAGTGATGTTGATGCAGCAATCTACTACCTTGCTAAATTATGCACCGTAAATGATTTAGAATCGATTGTAAGACGTCTTTTAGTAACTGCCTATGAAGATGTAGGACTTGCAAATCCTGGGGCTTGTATGCGTTGTAAAATAGCAATCGATTCAGCTTTACAAGTTGGACTTCCTGAAGCAGTTATTCCTTTAAGCGTGACTGTTATTGAATTAGCTTTATCACCAAAAAGCAAGGCTGCAAATAACGCAATAAGTAACGCTATGGAGCTTGTAAATTCACGACCTTTAGAAGTTATGGATTACCTTAAATATACTCCTGTAAACGTCCAAGAAGAAGATAAATATCCTTATGATAGACCTGACTTATGGGATAAAATCCAATATTTGCCAGAATTAATTAAAAATAATAAATTCTATTTCCCTGAAGATAAATCTGCATTTGAAAAAGCGCTTAACGATAATTATCGAAAATTATCAAGTGTTAAGCGTAGTTCAAACTTAAGAGAATTGAAGAAAAAATGATTTACTTAATTAAGCATTTTGTCATTTCATTATTAACTTCTACTTTTGAGTCAATTATTTCAAATGCCTTTAAAACATTATCGTAAACTTCTTTATAATCCTTATGGTTTGTATAAAGTCTACAAAGAACTTCCCCTTTTTCAACTTTATCGCCAATTTTTTTATTTAAAACAATACCTGCTGACATATCAATTACATCATCCATTTTTTCTCTTCCGCCACCTAAATGCATACTTCCAATTCCAATGGTCAATGCATCGATTCTTTTGATATACCCACTACAATTACTAATTACATCTACAATATATTTTGCAACCTCAAATTTCTGAGGATTATCTATATAAGAAATATCACCACCTTGAGCTTTTACAAATTCTTTAAATTTTTCAAATGCTTTACCATTATTTATGCTCTCAATTAAAGCCTTTTTACCATCTTCTAAGTTAGGATAAATTTTGGCCATTTGTAGCAAAATAGCACCGCTTGATAAGCAAATTTCAGTTAAATCTTTTGGTCCATTTCCATGCAAAGTTTGAATTACTTCTTTTATTTCTAGATTATTTCCAACAGCGCATCCTAAAGGTTGATCCATATCGGTTACCTCTGCACGGACATCTTTATTTAAGGACTTACCAATTTCAACCATCGTAGTTGCAAGCTTTTTTGCATCTTCAACAGTTTTCATAAATGCACCACTGCCATATTTAACGTCAAGTAAGATACAATCAGCACCAGATGCTAATTTTTTTGACATAATTGAAGAAGCGATTAATGGAATTGAACCAACTGTTCCAGTAACATCTCTTAAAGCATATAATTTTTTATCTGCTGGATCTAAATGTTCGTTTTGACCAATTATAGCCATTCCTACATCATTTATTTGCTTTTTAAATTGTTCCTGAGTTTCGTAAATATTCAAACCTGGAATTGATTCCATTTTATCGAGTGTTCCGCCAGTATGCCCAAGTCCTCTACCGCTCATTTTAGCAAGTTTAGCGCCACAAGAAGCAATCATTGGTCCCAAAATAAGCGAAACTTTGTCTCCTACGCCTCCTGTTGAATGTTTATCAACTTTTAAGCCCGGAATATCACTTAGATCCCAAACATCGCCAGAAACGCGCATTTCCTCAGTTAAATCGGCTATTTCTTGTTTATTCATGCCATTTAAATAAATAGCCATCAATAAAGCACTGGCTTGATAATCTTTTATTTCATTTGCAACATATCCTTTTATGAAAAATCTAATCTCTTCTTTAGAAAGCACAAAACCATCTCTTTTATGTTCGATTATCTCTTCAATAGTCATAAATAAACTCCTTAATGTTATAATATTATAACGAAAAATAGTTGAGTTTTAAATATAAGAAACTTAATATAATCGTATGAATTTTAAAGAAAATTTATTAAGTTATTTAGATGAAGAATTTGTTGAAAATTTACTCGATTCAATGCAAAAAGATCGAACAAATTGCTTAATTTTAAATACACAAAAAATGAGTGATGAAACATTCATTAAAATGTTCCCAAAAATTATTCCTCACGATATTATTCCACACGCATATTTTTACAATAAAAATGATTATGATTTTGGAAAAAGTTTTTATTTTGATAATGGTCTATTTTATATAATGGATTCCGCATCAATGATGGTTCCGTATTTATTGCCAATAGAAGACAACGATAATGTTCTTGATATGTGCGCAGCTCCTGGCGGGAAATCAATTTTTCTTTCGCTTAAAAATTCTAAAATAAATTTAATTTCTAATGACATAAATTACCAAAGAAGTTGCACCCTTTCTTCCAACATAGAAAAGATGGGTTTTTCTAACGTAATTATTTCATGTTCTACTATATCTTTACTAGTAAACTACTATAAATCTACTTTCGATAAAATCGTACTTGATGCTCCATGTTCTGGAAGTGCCATGTTTAGAAAAAGCGAAGAGATGAAAAATGATTGGAATTATAACAAAGTTTTACGATGTCAAACATTACAAAAAGAGCTTATAGAACAAGCTTCAATTATGCTTAAAAATGGAGGAATTTTATCATATTCTACATGCTCATTTTCATATGAAGAAAATGAAGAAGTAATACTTGATTTTTTATCAAAACATAGCGATTTCAAGCCTATTAAAATCGAAGATAATCCTTCATTTGTACGAGGCAAAAATTTAGAAGAATCCATACATTTATTTCCAAATAAATATAAAGG
>CAVGUA010000094.1:0-4700 GCA_963632335.1 Parabacteroides goldsteinii | reverse complement strand
ATACATGGTTTATTATTGAAACAGATTCAATTTTAAATAATGATGATTTTAAAATGTATAATATTAAAGTACTCAAATATGGGAAGACTTATATGCACATATTGAAAAGGAGAGATGAAAAATGAAAATTGCGGTTTATCCAGGAAGTTTTGATCCAATAACTATTGGTCATATTGACATCATTAATCGTGCTACTAAAATTTTTGATAAAGTAATTGTATTAGTGGCTATTAATCCTAATAAAAAATATAGGAATCCACTTGAAGATAGAATTGCAATGATTAAAGAAGCAACAAAGAAACATGATAATGTCTTTGTTGATTCATATGATGGATTAACTGTAAATTATGCAAAGAAAGTTGGAGCAACTGCTTTAATTAGAGGGCTTAGAGTTGCTGGGGATTTTGAATATGAATGGCAACTTACTTCTGCAAATGAATTCATTGATCCAAATATTGAAACTGTTTTCTTTTTAGCACATAAAAAAACTTCATTCATTTCGTCTTCAACAATAAATGAAATGTATGATAACGGTGTGAATATTAGTGAACTTGTTCCTCAAGTAGTCCTCCAATATTACAATAAAAAGAAGTAGCTTTTAAATTATTTTTGTAAAAGAAAACCTCTCAAAACTGAACTTTGAGAGGTTTTTATAAGCCTTTAATTAAATTTTATTTTTTGATTTTGAAATCACCAACACCATACCAAGCTTGAGCAAGGAAGTTTGCTCTTGTAACTTCGTTAGTATCGTATGTGCTTGGAACTTCAAAGAAAACAGTATTTGCAATGTAATTCCAATCTGCTCCATTATTTGAAACGTTATTGGTTAAATCAAATAAAATTACACATGGAACATGAACATCACTAACAGTTTTTAAGAAGTTTTCAATATAACCTTTTAATGTGCTCTTGCTTGAAGAATCAAGGTTGTTATAGTAGGTGTTTCTTGTGCCAAAGTTAATCATATCTTCAAATAAGGTTGAGTGATCATCAAGAATATATTCAAATGCTTTCTTTTCGGTATAATGATCAGCAGCATCACCCATATCTTGATCACAAATAATAGACCATGCTTTATAAGGTTCAGTAGAATCACCTAATTTATATGTGCTATCAAAATTATCTCTTAATTGAATAAGGGCATCACTGAAGTTTTCACAATATGAGCAATCGCTTTGAGCAAATACTAAGAAGAACTTTTCACCATATTTTTCTTTAAATTTATTTAAATCAGCTTCAGTATATTTTGAGTTGCCATTTTTATAACCTTGAGCAGCAGCGTAACTGATAAAGAATTCATCAACTTGTGAAGTTCCAAGATAAGCGTCATCTAAACTTAAATTGATTTCTTCATAGTAATCAAGTCCGTCGTCATCATCACTACTTATATTTTTGATTCCATTAGTAATTGATGGAATTGAAAATATAACACCAAATATAACACCGACAATTAATAATGGTTGTACCCATGCTGTTTCTTTTATCCATCTCCATATAGCTACAAAAGGAGTAGCAATTTTTTTAAGAATATTCATTCAACATCCTCCAACAAATAACATGCTTTAAAAATATACCATTTTAGTATATTTTCTTCAACTTTAAATTATATTTAAAGTCTAGCAATAGTATAAACCTTTTTTAGTTTATTGGTAGAAATAAACTGAGTAAAGTTGTATAGTATTTTACACTTATGTATTTTACGAAACGAAGCAAGCAATTGATTGAAAACTATTTGTTCGATCATCCTATTCAAAAAGAAACGTTGGAGCTAATAAAGGTTAGCGTAATTACGGCAATTAGTGCGTTTGTTTTTGCATTTGGCTTTAATACTTTTACTAACCCAAATTTTAGCGTAATTGCTAATACTGAAGTAGTTCAAATTCATCAATTAGCAAGTTGTGGTGCTTCTGGCTTATCACAATCTTTATTACGTCTTTTGAAAATTTGTGATATTGAATTTTTAGCGAATGAAAATTATGCAAATATAGTTTATTGGTCGCTTTATTTTATAGTTAATATTCCTTTATTAATTTTAGCGTGGTGTAAGATAGGTAAAAGATTTTGTATTTTTACAGCAGTAAATATTGCTTGTGCTTCTGTTTTTGGTATTTTGCTTAAAAGTAGTGATCCTGATTTCTTTGTGAATCAAGTATCAGCCATTTTTATAAACCAACCACTCGCAAGAGTTTTATTTGCTGGAATTTGTACTGGTATAAGTACTGGTTTAGCTTTTACAATTGAAACTTGTCCTGGTGGGGCAGACGTTATAAGTTACTATATTAGCGAGAAAAAATCATTATTAGTTGGGAAATATGGTTTAATGATAAATTTAGTTATAGTCACACTTTTTTCAATCTTGAGCATTGTTCCATTAAAACCAATTTTTAATGATTCAGGTGTATCAATTCCAACGGCTTTTGCAGTATTTATTTATACATGTATATATGCGTTTATAAATTCAAAAACAACCGATAAAATTAATACAGCAAATTTAAAAGTTCAATGTCAAATTATTACAACTGAAAAAACTCTTCCTAATAGTTTAATTGCTGCTTTGCCTCATAGTTGTACAATATTAAATGGCTTTGGTGGTTATAGTTTAGAAGGTAAATATGTAATTTTGATTGCTGTTAGAAAAAAAGAAATGACTTTAATTAGACAAGTATGTAAAAAAGAAGATCCTAAATCTTTTGTTGATGTTATTCCTCTTGATAATGTTTATGGAAAATTCTATAGGAAGAAAATTAAATAATCTGAAAAGAAAGCACTCGAAAGAGTGTTTTTTGTTGATCTGATAAAATATATTTTTATCATTATCAAATATGGTTTTTATTTGAATGAATCGAATCTTTATCAAGATTGAATATGGAATTATATTAAGAATAAAAGACTTTTTAAAGGGTTAATAATATAGGTTGATAATACAAAAAAAGTCTGATTGCAGTTGCACCAGACTTATTTTGCTATTGTGGCGGAGAAAGGGGGATTTGAACCCCCGCAGGCTATTCACCTCTATCGGTTTTCGAAACCGACCCCTTCAGCCGCTTGGGTATTTCTCCAACTAAAATATTATAAAAGAAATATCGTAAAAATATAATAACTTTATTAATATCCTAAAAAAGTTTAATATATTTAAGTATGAATATACTTAAAATTCTCGCTGATTTACAAGAAGGAAATGGAACATTAACTGAATATCATTATGGGGTTGCGTTTTTAGTTGTGTTTATAGCTTTTTTTCTTGTCGGAATCTTATTCCTTGTTGTTTTTATCACTATTCCTCACCAAGTTAGAAATAGAGAAATAAAAAAGACAGCAATGTTTAAAAACGAAAGAATTTATATTATCAATTATAAAGAATCTAGTCCTACAGTAGATTACTTTGATTTTAATAATTTGCGTCAAATCACAACTATTTCATTTGCGGATTTTTTAAATTTCTTTCCTGATTCCGATCAAAATGATGTAAAGACTTTTATTAATACATTGCTTAATTTAGAGTTTAACCCATTATCAAAAGATGCATTTATTGTTACAAATTTAGTTCTTACTTTATTTAAAAAGAAGATTACTTATAGGGCAATTTTAAAATGTAATTGTGTAGACAAAGAAAAGAATATTTTATATTTAAGTTCTTCAAGATTGGTTCATACTCCTGTTGATCATAGAGTTGCGAAAAAGAATGCAAAACATGATGTTTATGATGTTAGTTTGATAAAGAAAATGTATGATGATGGTAGATTTTCTAAAGGAATAATGACTATTTTTAGACTTTATGTTAAACCTAACAATATTAGTTTTTACAATGAATATGTATTAAAAAGAAGTGTAATTGATATTTTATACTCAAAAACAACAAATAATGTTTCCTTCTTTTTTAGTGGTACAGAACCATTAGAATTTGCAGTATTGGATTTACGAGTTTATAACGATTATCAACTTTCAAGATATTCTCACGAAATGTGTAATTTAATTCAAAGATATTTAGAAATTCGAGGTTTATCTGAAATTTATGACTTTAGAGTTTGTAGTTCGCAAGTGTCAGATTTACCAAGCAATTATGATAGTGCTTATCTTGCTTTAAGTGATTTATTCAAATCTTCTAGCGATATCAATCGTCGAGTAAGTGTTTATAGTAAGGGTAAAAATGAAATTTCAATTTTAGAATCCACATATAAAGTCGAAGTTAAACGAATTATTAAAGAAAAAGCTTTTACAATTTCTTATACACCAGTTGTTCATGTAACAAATAGTAGAGCTTCAATATTTGCATATTTTAGTTATGTTGATTTTAATTCAACAATAATTACTTCTAAAGATGATATTTTTAAAACTGCAAAAACCTTCAATTTGTCCCAACAATTGGTTTCTATTGTTTTAAGATCGATGATACCAACATTTTTATCACAAACTACAAGTCCTAATTTTAAACTTGTTATTGAATTACCATTTGATTTCCTTGATGAAGCAATTGAAGCTATCAAAAATATTCAAGATGGCAGTAAAGCAAACATTATATTCTGTTTGCCTGCAGTTGATTTGATTGATGAAGAGGAAAATAATTCGCTTCAAATTAAATTTTCAGAAATTAGAAGACTTGGTTATGATTTAGCAGTCTTTACAAAAACTGGGGATTATGTTTTGAAAGCAAAGACATATCAAATGTTTGATTATTTCTTTGTTGATCCACTTCTTGATGC
>CAVGUA010000093.1:16468-18109 GCA_963632335.1 Parabacteroides goldsteinii | reverse complement strand
CCCACCACTTAATGCAAGACCACTTTTATTTAATTCATTTTTTACTTCATCATACAAAGAAACATCTTTTAAAGAATTTGTAATTATTTCATTTAAAACTTTTTTATCTTTTAATCCGTGGCATTTTGGACCATATGTTATATTGTTTTTAATCGACATTGGAAATGGATTAGGTTGTTGAAAAACCATTCCAACTTTACTTCTTAAATAAATAGTATTAATTTCATTGATATCAATATTATTAAATTTAATATCTCCATCAACTTCACAACCATTTATTAAATCATTCATTTTATTGAAACATCTTAAAAATGAAGATTTGCCACATCCTGAAGGACCTATTAATGCAGTCACTTTGTTTTTATAGATATCCATATTTATATCTTTTAACACTTGTTTTTTCTTATAGTCATAAAATAGATTTAAATGACTTACACTAAAAACTTTTTCTTCGCTCATATGCTATTTCCCTCCTTTAAATTTGTTCAATTTGCTTGATATTAATTTTGTTAATAACGAAAGAATTAATACCATTACAAGAATAATAATTGATATTGCACATGCATTTTCATATTGAGGAGTTTCACCTTGTAAAACAGACCAAATATGAACTGCTAAAGTTGCATTCCCACTCAAAATATTTAAGTTATCAGTAATAATTGCCCCCATCGAGAAAATAAGAGCTGCACTTTCACCTATAATTCTACTAATTGAAAGTAATGCGGACGTTAAAATTCCATCTTTTGCATTTGGTATGACAACTTTAAAAACTGTTTGCGTTTTATTTGCTCCTAAAGCAAGAGATGCTTCACTTAAATTTGAAGGTATGACTCTTATAGATTCCTCAACAGTTTTAACAATTGTAGGAAGAAGCATTATTGATAAAGTTAACGCTCCGCTAAATAAACTTCCTCCACTAGTTTGAGTAATATTATTTAAAATTGGTATAAATAGAATTGCTCCAGCTAAACCAAATATAATAGATGGGATGCCACTTGTTACATCAATTAAAACTCTAATTATTTGGGTTATTTTATTATCTTTTGCATAAATTGAAAGATAAATTGCTGCTCCAATTCCTAAAGGTAGAGCTAATAAAATCGTTACCAAAATTAAGACAATAGTTGTTAATAAACTTCCTTTAATTCCTTTGCCAACACTAGTTAAAGTTCCATCAAATATTGCGACACTTTGATCTAAAACCTCAACCATTTTTGATGCTTTATCTTTTGAACTAATGACTTCTAAATCCCCATTTTTAGTTTCTAAAGTTAAATTATTAATGTAATAATCCTTATTTATAGTTACTTTTGCACCTTTAAAATCTACTAGATTATGAAAATATGATGCATTATCCATGTAAATAATATGGATAATATTTTCTTCAGCATTTGTTGAATCTTCTAAAGCAACTCCCCATTTATACGAAAAATTTTCATAATTATCTTTATTCTCAAATGTTAAATCATCACTCATTTCAAAATCATCTTTAGTTCTTATCGTATAAGAATGCTCAGAATAATCTCTAGTTAAAAAATCAAATGACAAACTATTTGAACCAGTTGTAAAAATATAAACAATCATTGAAACTAAAATTCCTATTGTAAAAAAAGAAAATAATAAAGTTGTAAAATTAATTCC
>CAVGUA010000093.1:5754-16387 GCA_963632335.1 Parabacteroides goldsteinii | reverse complement strand
ATCAATTTTCATCATTTCTTTTTTAATGAAATTTAATAAAGTAGAAATAAGGAAAATTACAATAATTAAAATTAAACCAAGAGAAAAACGAACATCATATCCAATACCACTTGCTTCACCAATTCCTGAAAGCATTGCACTGGTCAAAGTATTTCCAGGGTTGAATATGTTATAAAATCCTTCTCCTAAATTATTATTTCCAATAACCATTTGAATAGCAGTCGCTTCACCTAAAGCTCTTCCTATTCCTAAAATTATGCCTGCAAAAATTCCACTTTCAGCAGTTGTTAAAACTATTTTTATATTTGTTTGAGCTTTCGAGGCACCTAGAGATAATGATGCTTCAATTAGCTTATTATCAACTGATTCTATTGCTGAAATTGAAAGCATTGTAATTGTTGGAATTGTCATTATTGCTAAAACAATTGTTCCAGCTAAAATTGATCTTCCACCAAATGTTTCAACTCCCATATTGTTAATTAATGGACAAATAACACCTTTGCCAAACAAACCAAAAATAACACTTGGAATCGATGCTAAAAGTTCAATTGATGTTTTAAAAATTGGTTTTAATTTTTTATGAATTATTTTAACTATAAATAATGATGTTAAAATCGAGGTAGGAACACTTATTATTAAACTTAATAAAGTAGTATAAAGAGTTGTTAAAAGCAAATAACCCATTCCACCAGTTCCATCATATAACCACCTAGAATTTGTAAAAAAAGAAGCAAAGTCTTGTTTAATAATAGTATTGCCATTCGTTGAATAATTATGTATAAATGGATATATACCTTTGACTGCAATAAAAACAATTATAAAAATAACAAAACTTGCAGACAATAACGCAAAAAGAAAGAAGACTTTCTGGACAATTTTGTCGATAGTCTCTTTCTTTTTATAATAATTTGTATCTTTTTGATTGATCGATGTATTCACAATTTAGTCCTTATAATTGTGGATATTTTTCCTTTTGAATACTTGACCAACTTGGTGCTGAATCAAGTCCACTTATAATTCCACCAACAGATTTGATTGTTGATAAACCTTCTTTGGTTGACATAAAGTCAATAAATGCATTAACCGCTAATTTTTTATTACTCTCAGTTTCAGAGTAGTCACATCTAATGACATAATTGAAATTTCTACTTAATTTATAAGTTCCATCAATTACAGTATCTTCACTAGCAGTAACGCCTTCGTATGTTAAGCCTTTAATACCACTTGCAGTTGCAAGAGAGTCAAGTGAACAATATCCGATTCCATATTTATCATCTTTAATGGCACTCATCATATCACCATTTGATGCTTGACTACTAACAACAACTCCATCATTCCATTTATCTTCAGCTTTAACATCACTATAACCAATTCCTTCAAAGAAACATTCTCTTGTTCCACTTCCGGCTTCTCTAGAATATAATTTTACATTTTTATTATCTAAACTAGAGTCTACTAAATCCCAAGTAGTGATTTCACCCTTATATAATTTTGATAAGGTTTCAGCATTTGTTGAAGAATAACTATTACTTTCATTAACGATTGGTACAACTGCATCTTTGCACATTACACCATTTATATTGCCGTCACTTAATGCTGTTTTTTCAGATTCTTTAATTTCTCTAGATAAGAAACCAATATCGTATTTAAGATTATTAATTCCTTCAGTAATTCCTTTTGTTGCATCACCACTACCATGTTGGTCTTTTTTTAATGTAACCTTATTATCAGTTAAACTTGCAAATTTTTCGCCAAGTTTAGAAATTACTTTTTCTACAGAAGTTGACCCACAACTTAATAATTCAACTGATTTAAATTCTTCGTCACTATTTCCACCATTTGATGAACAACCAACAATAGTCATCAAACTTATAATTGTTAACGCACTCTTTAATAACTTTCTTTTCATTTCTCTTTCCTCGTTTATCAACAAACATATTTTGAAGAAATTATGCTTTTACAAAAACCACAATCATGTAAATAAATGTGAATAAAATGTAAATGGCAGTTTATGATAAGGAACAAGCATGTAGAATTACTAAATATTTACTAGGAATAAAAACCATAAATGATTTTGTTTCGAATATATCGAAAAAATGCTATTCTTATTTTATGAAATATTTAATTACTGGAGCTGTTGGATTTATTGGAATTAATTTTCTTGAATTCATGATTGAAACGCATAAAAATGATAAATTTATAGTTGTTGATAAGCTAACATATGCAGCAAATATTTGTCATCTTAACGAACTAATTAAACAATATAAAAATATTATATTTTATAAAGAAGATATAGCTAAAACTAAAGCAATAGACAAAATCTTTGAAATCGAAAAGCCAAATATTGTCATTAATTTTGCAGCTGAAACACATGTTGATAGATCAATCTCTAATTCAAATAAATTCGTTAAAACAAATGTGCTAGGAACAAATGTTTTGCTTGAAGCATCTAAAAATTATTCGGTTAATAGATATGTTCAAATATCTACTGATGAAGTATATGGAAGCCTAAATAAAGGGAATTTAAATGTTAAAAATGAATTTTATACAAATGATTTGTTAAATCCTACGAATCCATATAGTGCAACAAAAGCAAGTGCTGATTTACTAACGACGCTATCATATTTTAAAACATATAAATTACCTATTATTATCATAAGAATGACCAATAATTTTGGTCCATATCAAAACAAAGAAAAAATGATTCCTAAAATTATTTTAAATGCTTTAAAGAATCACAAAATTCCAGTCTATGGAGATGGAAGTAATCAAAGAGATTGGCTATATGTAAAAGATAGCGCAAAAGCTATTAGTCTTATCCTTGAAAAAGGTGAAATTGGAAAAATATACCACATATCAACACACAACTTAATTACTAATATTGAACTAGTTAATCGTATATTGAAAAAATTAGATATTAAAGACTATCTTATTCAATTTGCTGAAGATAGACCTGCTCATGATTATGCTTATTCTTTAAATACCGATGAGACCGAAAAGATAGGTTTTGTTTCAAAAAATAATTTCGATAAAAATATTGAAGAAACAATAGAGTTTTATAAAAAGAGCTCGAAACGTATATAAAATTTTAAAAAAATGCATCCTTGAAATTTCTTCCCTTGGATGCATATTTTATTTTTTCACAAATGATTTTATTTAGATTTATACGCAATAATTGTTTCAAATTCACTTAGCAAAGTTTCTTCGCTCAAAACTTTACTATTTTCAACAGTATCTAAGTATAAAGAATAGCCACTCAAATTCACTTTGTTTTCGCCATTATTCTTATAACCATTTGAATGAATAATCTTATAAATTTTATCTCCACCATCAATTTCATAACTAATAACATTTCTATTTTCTGAAACAGTAACATTTAGAGATTTTGAACCATCTTTATCTAAATGCATACCTGAAGTTTCTTGCTTGAATTTAATCAATTTTTTATATGACTCAAAATTGTCATTATTTCTAATTTTTAACGCATAATTCAATTCATTTACTGCATAACTTGATTGATAAGAATTATGGTCTCCATCTTTAGTTCTCAAAAATTCTTCTCCTGAAAGCATAAAACTTGTGCCTTGAGATGTAAAGACAATAGAATTTGCTAAAAGATTCATCTTTTTAGCATCCTCGATAGTTACCGAATTTGTCGCCATAAATCTATCAAACAATGTGTAATTATCGTGACATGTCACATAATTTACGGTTTTATCAGGGTCTTCAATCTTAAATGCAGCACCAACAGTATAGCCTTTAATTCCATTAATAATTTTATTAATATCATCGTTTGATGTAATTGATGATTTTTTGTCAATCCAACCAAGTTCACTGGCACCACTTAATCCACCTTTAATTAAAGCATCACGTGTTTGATCATTAAATTGCCCATACCCTTCAAATTTATTTGCATTCTTTTGGGTTGCTGTATTATCAATTAAAGATGTCATATCCCATGGTTCACCATAAATTACAATTCCAGGGTTAATCTTTTTAGCTTCAGCAGTTAATTGATTCATAGTTTGAACATCATGAAGTCCCATTAAATCAAATCTATATCCACCAAGTTTATATTCTTTAGTCCAGAATTTAATAGAATCAACCATGAATTTTCTATACATGTACATATCACTAGCAGTATCATTCCCACAACCTGAAGCGCTAGATAATGTGCCATCATTTTTATATCTAAAATAATAACCTGGCATTAAAACATCAAAATTACTACCATTTGCGCCATTAACATGGTTGTAAACAACATCCATAATAATATTAATATTTTCTTCATTATAAGTTTTCACCAACCCTTTAAATTCCTTAATTCTTTCATAAGCATCATAAGGATTCTTAGAATAAATACCATCTAAACAATTGTAATTTAGAGGATTATATCCCCAATTGAAATTATCTTTTGTTTCATCATTAGCTTGATCAAATATTGGAAGCAATTGTACAGCATTAACGCCTAATTCTTTAATATGGTCAAAACCAGTAGATACAGTTTTATCTCCTAATGTATAAGTTGTACCACTTTCATAAACACCTGCATATTTCTTTGCATTTTCCTTGGTTCCATTCCAAGTTGAACTACTTGTGACATCTGCAATATGGGTTTCATATACAGTTAAAGCTTTTCTATCAATATTTAAAGGTTTAACCTCATTCCAACCATCAGGATTAGTCTTGCTAAAATCAACTATGGCGCCTCTTAAACCATTTATCCCACATGATTTTGCATATGGATCTACTATTTCTTTATCTTCAAATGAAGTATTTGTAACCACATATGTATAAAATTTATTTGAATAATCGCCACTTAATTCATACGTGAACACACCTTTTTCACCCTTGACCATTTGGTATTCTTTGTAATTATCATTTCCGAGTTCTTCATTTACTGATTTTGGCGTTCCGTTATCGTAAATCCTCAGCACAATTTTACTTGAAACAGGAGACCAAACTTTAAATGTTGTTTTTTCGTTTGTATATATTGCTCCTAGCTCACCATCATAATTATATTTTTCACCAAAAGAATCAGTTTTATATAAAAGTCTCTTAGAAACACTCATTGATAGTGTTGCTTTAGATTTTTCAAATGTAACCTTTACTTCATAATTATTTTCAAAACTTATCTCATTAGGTAATTTTTCTGAAACCACCTTAGAAGGCGAATCAATAGTTTTATCAACAATTAACTTGTTATTTTCATAAAGTTTATAGTTAGAGATTTCATTACTCCCAACTATTGTGATGATGTTTTCATTTGCAAAAACAGCTGATTTTATTTCATCTGAAACAGTAAAGTCTGGCGAATCATACATACTACTATCGCCGCTTCTTAAATAAATATGATATATATTATTTGAATCCTTTTTTAAATTAAAAAAATCTATAAATCTATCTCCATCAGGATCTTTAGAACTCCAACTACCTGCGCTTTTAACAATAACGCCAAGTTTAGTGGTTCCTAAATCAAAGGTAGAAATTGGATAAGCTGCAACAGCCCCATAATCATCCACGCCATTAAAAGTATATTCTTTGCCTTCTTTATTTTCTGCCCATAACCATAGTGCCCAATTTGAAAATTTACGGTCCTTACGGTAATAATGAATTGAGACACTATCTTCATCATAAGTAGGAGGATTAACCAAATCGCTTGGAGATGGCTCTGGTTCAGGATCCGGAACTACATTGTTTTCATTACAGCTTGTCATTATACAAAGTGATGAAAGTGTTAATAATCCTGCAATTATTTTTTTAGATTTTTTCATATATACTTCCTTTAAAATATGTATAAATATTTTACCATACCTAAAAGTTCATATTCTACAATTAGAAAGTCATATATGAAAAAATCTCGGAGTAGCCGAGATTTTTAAGTACTTTATAAACTTGATTTTTTATTTATTTTACCATTATAAGTGACATCGAAGTTTTGTTTTGTGCCACCAACTTCACTATATAAATGTGTAACAAGTCCATCACTATTAATTGTTGTACTTTCTTTTGATGCCCCATTAACAAGGTACTCATATTTAAGACCGCCATCACTTAAAGTATAGAATTTATAGTTTGCAGAGGCTGATTCATCAGCAGGGAATGAAACAACGCCATTAATAAGCGCTAAAAAACTTAAAACATAACCTTTAACAGCAATTTTTGCAGCACTTTCAATAACGACTTCTCCACTAGCCAAACAATATTTCCCATCTTTCTTAAAAAGTAATGATTGATTTGCCTCTTCACCATCTTTTTGTTTAAACATGTAGTAGTAATAATCACCTTCAGTTTGATCGCCATCAAATTTGTGATTTGTCACAACTCCATCAGTGTCATATGTTTGATATGTTGCACTTAATGTCTTAACATAACTTGCTGATGCAGTAGTGTTTGATCTTAATTTTGTATAAAGCTCATTAGCTTCACTATATGTGCATTCAGTCTCTTTAACGCCACAAGAAGATAAACTTGCAACGACCAATAATAAACTTGGAATTAAATATAATTTTTTCATTTTCTTTTCTCCTTTTTGGAACTATTAATAGTCTAGTAATTTAAAAATTGAGTGTCAATATTTATAAAAAATAATCCACTAATTGTGGATTATTTTCGTTATCATTTTTAATATTTATTACATCTTTTCAGGTGCACTAACACCAATAAAATATAATGCGTTTTTCAAAACAACTTCAGTTGCTTTAACTAAACCAAGTCTTTCATTACTTAATTCAGGATTTTTTGGATCGTTGATTTTACATGAACCATAATAAGAATGAAAATAACTTGCAAGTTTTTGAACATAAGTACAAATCATATTTGGTGCACGAGTTTTTGCAGCATTACCAACAATTGCAGGGAATTCCATTAAAGTCTTCATGATTTCTGTTTCTTTTGGATTGGTCAATAAATCATATTTTGAAGGAGCAACAAATCCTTTAGCTTCAGCGCAAACATTGTGGGCTCTAGCAAATGCATATTGTGCATAATAAACTGGATTATCACTGCTCTTTTTACGGACTAAACCTAAATCAAAATCCATGTGTGCTCCAAGTTCTCTTGCAGCAAATGTATATCTTGCAGCATCAACCCCAACATCTTCACAAAGTTCACGTAAAGAAATACCATTTCCAGTACGTTTTGACATTTTAACTTCTTTACCATCTTCGACAAGTCTAACCATTTGTTCAAGATCGATTTCTAAACTATTTGGGTGCCCAAGACATGCGAGTGCTGCTTGCATTCTTGCAACATAACCATGATGGTCTGCCCCTAAAAGAATAATTAATTTTGGGCAACCTCTTTCAAATTTATACATATTATTTGCAATATCTGGCAAGAAATATGTAAATGAACCATCATTTTTAACAAGAACTCTATCTTTATCATCACCATATAAAGTTGTCTTAAGCCATAAAGCTCCATCTTCTTCATATAAAACACCTTTTGCTCTCATATCGTCTAAACATTTTTTGATACGAGCATCATCATTTTCATAGAAATAAGATTCTGGCATCCATGAATCAAATTCAACACGGAAATTTCTTAAATCGTCCTCGATCTTCTTAAGTTCGAGCTTTTTACCTGTTGTTTTAAAATATTCTAATCTTTCTTTTGAATCTGCATTAAGCCATTTATCACCATCTTGCTCAGCAATTTTGTTTGCGATATCAATAATATCTTGTGCATGATATCCATTTTCTGGAATTGGATAATCTGTTCTCCCAAAATGCTCAAAATATCTGGCTATTAATGATTCGCCTAACATATCAATTTGATGTCCAGCATCGTTAATATAGTATTCTCTCAAAACATCATAACCACTTGCTAACATAAGTCTAGCAATTGAATCACCCCATGCAGCTGCACGAGCATGTCCAACATGGAGGTCACCAGTAGGATTTGCACTAACATATTCTAAATTAATTTTTGGTTCAGACTTACCTGTGTCGTTATGACCATAAGTATCACCAGCATTAATAATTGCATTAATTGAATCAGCTAATGCACTCTTTTTCATTTTAAAGTTAATAAATCCTGGTCTAACAGCTTCAATTGATTCATAATCTTTAGCGACATTTTTAAGTTCTGCAACCAACTTATCTGCAATAACCATTGGGTTAGTTTTTAAAGGTTTCGCAAGACGCATTGCAATTGTTGTTGCATAATCCGCAATATCTGGATCGCGAGGAATTTCTACAACAATATCCTTAACAAACTCTTCGTTTTGGTAAACATTAAGAGTTGCTTGTTTGACATATTCTTTTAAAGTACTTTGCATATCACTCATAATTCTTGCTCCTTAAAATGCACGTAAATATTTTACAATATTAGATTTTTACTTTCTATATTTATCAATAAAAAACCTATTATTTAGACGATAAAATTTGAGTTTTTTATTCATTTTTCTTAAAAAATACAATTTTTCAATAAACTAATTACTAGTCATTTACTAATGAAGAAATTTATATTATTAATGGTTTATTGTAAACTTGGAGAAACTTATGAAAACAAAAACGCATTATGATGAATCTTTACTATTTGAACTAGATGCAAATGTTATTGATGTTAAGGAGGAAGATGGAAAATATTGGGTTATTTTGGATGAAACAATTTTCTATCCAGAAGGCGGAGGAATGCCAAGAGATAAAGGTACAATAAACAATATAGAAGTTTTGGAATTAAAAGAAAAAGATGGTATAGTTTATCACTTGATTGATACCAAAATTGATGGAAAAGTTCACCTTAAAATTGATGGTTTAGATAGATTAAAAAGAGAGCAAAACCATACAGCCCAACACTTAGTTGCTGCAATTTTTATAAACGAATACAAAATGACATGCGAAAGTAATTCTTCAATAAGTGATGGAACATGCGATTTAATAATGAAAGGTATAGAACTTACCCCAGAAATTTTAAAAGACGTAGAAAAGAAAGCTAATGATTTTATAAATAAAGATATACCAATTGATATTAGTTATATTTCAAAAGATGATGCAAAAAAATATGTTGATGATTTTACTCATTATGAAAATTTAGATACTTTTAGACTTGTTTCAATATCAAACTATGATAAAGAATTATGCGGTTGCCCTCATGTTCTAAGCACTAAATATTTAAAAGGAATAAATTTGATACAAACATATAAAATAAAAGATTGCTTCCAAGTCATAATTTCATGTGGGGACCATTTAATTGAAAAAGCTCACGAATACTTTGATGAAATTTCTGAAGTTTCAAATATATTAGCAAGTAAAAATACTGAAATTGTGAATGCGGTAGAAAATCTATCGGAATCATATAAAAATTTAAATAATCGATTAAATCATTATAAAAATAAGTATTTGGAGTTATATTCTGAAAATAAAATTAAGGACTTAGATACTTCAAAAATAAATATTTTATTAGAATCTCATGATGACTTAGAGGTTAAAGATTTGCAATTTCTTGTTTCTAAATTTTCTTCTATACAAAACGTAATTGTAATAGGCGTATTGAAAAAACCTGACAACACTTCAAATTTATTGATTGCAAAAAATAAATGTATACAAAACTTTAGCGCTAAAGCTGTTTTTACTAAAATTTCAAACTCATATTCCTATAGAGGCGGAGGAAATGATTTTATAGCTCAAGGAGGTGGGAAAATTTTTGATAACATGGACCAAACAATATTTGATATGGTCAAAAATTCCATATAAAAATTTTTACATTTCCATTTTCACTAATGAAATTGATTCGATTCATTCATATCGAAATCAATATCAAAAAAGATTTTTAGAAATCTGTAAAATGGGTTAAAGACAATATTAAATAATAAATAATAGGAATTAACATCGAAGGAATTAAATCTCCTGTTTTGATTTTCTTGATGTTCATCATATTCAATGCAATAGCAAAAATTATTGCATATCCAACCATGCAAACCCCATTTAAAATATTGGTTCCAACTTCAGTATTTAAAACCCCTTCAAGTGCTCTCGCACATAATGTAAGACCGCCTTCATATAATAAAATTGGAATAGCGCTAAAAATGACACCATAACCTAATGATGCTCCTAAAGCAATTGCCACTGTAAAATCTATAACGGATTTACAAATTAAAATATCGTATTTGTGGTATAAACCTTCTTGAATAGCTCCTAAAATTGCCATCGCTCCTACGCAAAAGAAAAGAGACGATGAAACAAAGCCTTCCGAGAAGCCGCTCAATTTAAATTTATCTTGAACCCAAACACCGAATTTATCTAAATTATCATTAATTTTCAAAAAATGACCAATTAATGTTCCTAAAAACAACGAAATTATAAGACATAAAGTTCCGTGTGATTCAATTAAAAATTCATTATTATCACCACTGCTAATTGTTATCATTCTTGGAATAATTCCAATAATTGCAACAAAAATAAGACAAATAGACATCGCAGTAATTAATAAATCAGTCAATTCTTGTTTGATTCTTTTTTTAAGGAGAACTCCTAAAAGCCCACCAACAATAATTGTTCCGAAATTAACTAATGCGCCCATAAATTACTTATCTCATTATTTGCAGAATTTTTCATTGAATCTATCCATCGATTCTTGAATTATTCTTTCAGCATCTTTTCTTCCTAATATAGTTGTAACTGTTGTAGTT
>CAVGUA010000093.1:0-5744 GCA_963632335.1 Parabacteroides goldsteinii | reverse complement strand
CTTCAAGTTGTTTATAAACTTTAAAGAAATGAGAGATTTCGTTTAAAGTATGCTCTGGAAGATCTTTAATATCTGTATATTGAAATAAATCAGGATCATCATAACAAACACTAATTATTTTTTCATCAGGCTTACCTTGATCCACCATTTCAACAACACCAATTGGAAAACAACGAACTAATGTTAAAGGAGCTAGCGATTCTTGACACATTACTAAAACATCTAATGGATCGCCATCACCTGCATATGTACAAGGAATAAAACCATAATTATGTGGATAGTGAGTTGATGTATACAAAACTCTATCTAAAATAATTAAACCAGTTTCTTTATCAAGTTCATATTTACACTTACTTCCTTTAGGAATTTCAACACAAGCAACAAATTTACTAGGTGTAATTCTATCTTTATTCAAATCTTTCCAAATATTCATACTATTTTTCTCCCAATATTTCTAAAACATATTTTACTATCGTATCATAAGTTTTGTAAATTGTATCAACAACAACATATTCGTTAGCTTGATGAAAATTTCCACCATCAGGTCCAAAAATAAAAGTCGCTGGATGATTCTTATTTTTATCATAAAGTCTAGTCGCAAAGTAATTAAAATCACCTATGCTACTAAAATAATCAATATTGGCTTCGTTATTATTTTCTTCTTTTATTATTTTAATAAATTTCTTTGCGTATGTATTATTTTTATCAACATAATATGGTTTATAATACCTAGCTCCTAAAGATGGTTCAGGTCTCAAAGAAATCTTATATGGTACATTTATATTTGCATTTTTAATAATCTTTTTAGCTTCATTAAGAACATATTCCTCGTTTTCAAAACTAACAATATGTCTATGAATCGTAACTCTTGCTTCGCTTGGAACCGAACACGCACCACCATCACTATTTACTTTTAGTACACAAAATGATCCCTTGCCTAAAATATCATCATTTTCAAGTTTGACATTTTTAGTTTCAAGAATGAATTTTGCCGCTTCAATTGCAGCATTTATGCCACTTTCAGGTTGAGATGCATGAGCACTTTTACCAAAAAAATCAACGTTATAAACAAAGCAACCTCTTGCGCCTAGGCATAGGACAGGGAAATTTTGGTTACTAAAAGCTGCACTAGGCTCACAAGAGATTACTAAATCGATTGGTGGCAATTTATATTCGTTAATGAGAAAATCACTCCCTAAACCATAAGGCCCCTCTTCGTCACTAACAAGAGTTAAAATAACTCTTCCGGTTAAACGGTCTTTATGTCTACTGAGGTAATTAAAAACATTCATTAATATGGCTGAACCGCTTTTCATATCTACCGCACCGAGACCATAAATGCAACCATTATCTTCAACAGGAATAAATGGATTGGTTTTCCATCCATCACATACAGGAACTGTATCTAAGTGTCCATTAAGTAAAATTGTTTTACCAGGTTTTCCACTATCTAATATTGAAATAATGTTTTTTCCTGAGTAACCAATTACTAACTTTTCATGATAATTCATTATTTTTACATCAAGACCTTTATCTTTAAGCCATGATGCACAATAATTGATAATATCATTTTCGTGATAATAAACGCTTGGGATACTAATAAGTTTCTTAACAAGTGATAAAAGACTATTGTCTTTCATAGTATTTATTCCTTCTAACAATACGATATACTTTTGTCCCATAAAAACTTTACATTTTCAAATATAAAATTTGTAAAAAACTATAAATTAGTAAAAATATAAAAAATCCCTCAAATAAATGAGGGACAAATTTACTCGATAGTATCGTCAAGTCTTTTCATTTCAGCATTATCAGCATCGACACAATTAACATAACATGCGTCTTCATTTTCGCTTATAATGTCGCAACCTGTTTCTTTAAAATATTGAATTGTTTCAATAACATGCTTATTAAATTTTTCTCCAGGAACAATAATTGGGATACCAGGAGGATATATCATAACAGCTTCTTTTGAAATCTCGCCTTCACTTTCTTCTAATTTTACTCTTTTTAATGGAGCATGAAAGGCAACACGAGGTCTTAAAACTAATTCTGGGAAAGTATTGTTATAATGATGATCTTCGTAAACAACATTTGAATCATAATATTCTTTGCTTACTTCTTTTAAAGCATTAATTAAAATATCACAATTTTCTTTTTTCATTCCAACAGCAAACAAATATAAAAGTGCGTAAGTTTCACTTAATTCACCTTGAACATGATATTTATCTTTTAATATTCTAAAAACTTCAAAACCATTAATTTTTAATTTATCTACTTCAACAATTAATTTAGATTCATCAAAATTATAAGCACCTTTATTTAAGAAATAATCTTTCCCATGGGCTTTAAATCCTGGAATTTTATTAATTTCTTCAACGCAATATCTTGCGTTTTCTATAGCCTTTTTAATATGTTCTGAGCCATTAAAAACAAGCCATTTTCTAGCACAATCTAAAGAAGCTAATAATTGTGTATTTGGAGATGTGGTTGTAATCATGTTATATGCTTTCATAACATTATAATCACTTACAATATTTGATTTAATAAATAAAGCGCTACTTTGAGTTAAACTACCCCCACCTTTATGAACTGAAGTTGTTGCCATATCGGCACCAGCTTCCATAGCCGAACATGGCATTTTTTTAGAAAAATAAAAATGACATCCATGGGCTTCATCAACTAAAACTATCATACCTTTTTTATGTGCGTATTTTACAACTCTTTTAAGGTCGCAGCATGCACCAAAATAAGTTGGATTTATAACAAAAACAGCTTTAGCATCTTTATTTTCATCAATAACTTTTTTCCATGATTCAAATGTAGGTTGCATTGCAATTTCTGTAGATTGATCAATTTCTGGCATAATAAAAATAGGAATTGCACCACTCAATATTAATCCATTAATAACTGATTTATGAACGTTTCTAGGAAGAATAATCTTGTCATTAGCTTGAAGTGCACTCATTAACATAATTAAATTCCCAGATGTACTTCCATTAACCAAAAATTTACAGTAATCTGCACCAACAGCTTTTGCAAATAAATCCTCAGCTTCTTTGATTGGACCAGTTGGTTTCATAAGATTATCCATACCTCTAGGACTATTTAAATCTGTAGAATAAATTTTATGACCACAAATATTGCTTAGTTCTGTATGGATATTTCCTTCATGCCCTGGCAAATCAAAGTGAGTATTTTTCTCACTTAAATACTTCTTATAGGCTTCGATATATGGAAGTCTATCTTGACCCTTTTTATCAATAGTTTTCATAACTTTTCCCTGTGGTTAAAAATAACCTTGAATATTATATTCAAATAGATATTAAAAATATATAAATTTTATAACTACAAAGATGATAAATATGTTTAAGTATTGTTATCATAATAGCAAAGGCAAAAATTATTCAGTAAATTTAAAAAGTGTTTAAAATTTGTCATTGTCATAAATATTAGTCAAAAACTGATAATTTAGTAGATATTTGATATTAAAATGTTCATTTTTTAATTGAAAAAATTGAACATATGTGCAAAAATCGAATTAGAAAAAGCAAAGCTGTTCAAAATATAATTTATATTTAGAGAGGGGTCCAAAATATGAAAAGAAAGAAGTCAAGGCAAACTAAAGCTTCAAGAGCTATTAAAGAAGCTGTAAAAAGATTGCTAGCAAGAAAGAAAGACATAAATGCAATAACAGTAATGGATATTGCTAAAGAAGCCAAAGTCAATCGTGGTACTTTTTATAATCATTACGACAACATCATGGATATTATCAATGAAATTGAAGATGATTTAATGAATGAATTTGTAGAAAGTTGGCATAGAGCCGAAAAAAGCAATACATTTGCTGATACATTAATGACAAGCGTAACTACATCGATAAGAAAACATGAACAAGAATATGCAGAGATTATTAAGTACATTCCTCAATATACTTTCACAGATTTAAAAAATAGAATATTGAAAGAAATTACTTCAAATTATTTAAAAAAGAATCCTGTTGATCAAGAAACCAAAGCTGGTTTATTCATTTTAGCAAATGGTATTGCAGGATGTTATGTAGATTATTTTCAAAGAAAACTATATGTCGATTTAGACGAGCTAAGTAAAACATCAGCGCGTTTGATTAAACGTATCTTATAATGAAAAAAGCCCTTAGTATCTGGCTTTTTTCATTCGTGAATTTAAACTTCACAAACGATTTTTTTATTTTCATTGTTGATTAAATAAAATCACGAATGATTTTATTTGCAACAGCAGCAACTTTCTTGTTCTTCTTCAACTTCTTCTTCATCGCAACAACAGTCATCATCTTCACAACAACAATCATCATCTTCACAACAGCAGCAATCTTTAACCTCAGTTAAATACATATTTAATGGATATATTGGATGATGTAATTCATCTAATTCATCACATGTAACATAACCAGGTCTAGCAACTAATAGGCTTGGAATACGATTTACTATAGTTGCACAAGTATGTTCGACAGTTGCAGGTTTGAAAACTTTGAAGGTTGTATTTGGTTCTCCAAAAACTTCCCAATCACACATATCGCCATCATCCGGTCCATAAACTTTCCCAATTGTCTCTTCAACGATTTCAATTCCTTGCGTAGTTTCAATTGTTACAACAGCACTCATACCAATACACTTGCCAGCTTCAATAGTTTTCCCAAGAGTCTCACTATATAAATCATGATCAATAGTATATGGAACATTTTCCTGCTTAATTGATTTTATTGTTAAACCAAGTTTTGCACAAATTGCTTCGCTAGCATTCCAAGCATATGAAGGAACTACTTCTTTTGGATGAGCTAATGTTTTATTGAATTCTTCTACAGTCAAATCACAACCATGAGCTTTTGCTAATGCTAAACCATAATCTTCAACGTTATAAGAATAGGATCCTTTAATTTTAGTAATATTATGAACGCCGCCTAAAACTGCAGAAACCATATTAATCCAATAGATATCTTGCATTCCACTACCAGTCATAGTACAACCATTTTCTTGAGCAATTGCGTCAAGTTCATTAGTGACTTTACTTGCAGTAGTCCATGGATAAATAGCTTCCTCACATGTTGTAATTACATTAATTCCTCTTTCAAGGCAAGCCTTAGCCATTGGATAAATTTCTTCCATAAAGGAAAATAAAGTAATAATTGCAACATCTGGTGCAGTATTATCTAAAACTTCTTCAGCATTATTCGAAATTTTAACACCTAATTTCATTCCTAATCCTGCAAAATCACCAACATCTTGACCAACTATTTCAGGATTAACATCAATTGCGCCAACTATCATTGCTCCTTTTTCATGAAGGTATCTTAAGATGTATTTACTCATCTTTCCACAACCATATTGAACGACACGAATTTTTCTCTTCATAATTAGATTTCCTCCTATTTATTATTTGTCTTTATTGTGCCATATTTTTAATCAATATTCTAATAAAATACACCAAAACAAATTCATAAATTTCTTAAGTTTTTGTATAATCTTTTTGGTTAAAGAAAGAGAGAAATTATGCGATATTTATTAGTTAGCGATATTCATGGAGATTTTAACGAATTAGAATTCATTATTAACAAATTTAATGAATTAAAATGTGAAAAAATCATTTGTTTAGGCGATTTTTTATATCATGGTCCAAGAAATGATTTACCTAATGGATATAATCCAAAAAAATGTGTCCAATTATTAAATGAATATAAAGATAAAATAATCGCAATAAATGGAAAT
>CAVGUA010000092.1:0-2096 GCA_963632335.1 Parabacteroides goldsteinii | reverse complement strand
TGTTGATATTTTGGTTGCAGGAAGTTATATTTTTAAAAGTAAAGATAGAAAGGAAGCAATTGATAGCTTAAGGTAAGATTATGGATTTAAGGATTATATGCATTATTTTATTTGTTGTAAGCATATTATTATATGCAATTGTTTTTGCTGGGCAATACGTTTCGTTTATGCAAACAGGAGACAAGAAATATAATTTTTTGAGATATTTTCCATATGAATTAAATCAATTCAAATTAAGAAATAAAAAAACTTATGTATTTTTAATTATTGAAATCTTTGCTGCTCTTTGTTTTATTGCAAGTAGTTTATTTGCTGCAATGTATTTTACTAATAAGTTAAATGTTCCTACTAGTGCTTACTCAATGTTTGTTGCTTCAGCTTTGACAATTATTACATTTATAATTTTGAGATTTGTTAAATTAACCGCATATAAATCTCATTTAATCTTTGTAACTTTAAATGTTGCTTTTAATTTATTGAACTTAATGCTTTATTATTTGTTCTTTTCTAATTCGAAATTCCCATATGTTACAACTTCATCTGTTAGAATTGTTGTTATTGTTTTGATATTGGTATTAGTTGTTTTTGAATTTGTATTAATGCTAAATAAAACATATAAAAATTGGGCCAAAATGGTTAAGATGGAAGCAGAACTTACAAGTAGACCAAAATATTGTTACTTGCCAATGCTTGAATGGGGCGGCTTCCTAGTATATGTTTTAAGTTATGTTCCTTTATTCGTTGTCTTGTTTTTCTAATCTATAAACGTCTAAAAGGCCATCTTTATTTAAATGGTCTTTTTGTTTGCCTTGAATTAATGGCAATACATATTCCATATATGATTTTTCAATGTAATCATGGGAAGTATTAACATATTCTAAAGATAAAAATTTTGTTTGATTTCTAACATCTTTAAGATCAACTAAACCATAAGAAAATTTAGGTTTGTTATTGCTTCTTATAATTGTAACCATTTTGCCCGATTCTCCTTTAATGGCACTTAAAAGAGCATATTTTGCAACATTGATGGCATCTTTTATATCTTGTTCGCTTGGGTTCATAGAATTAGCTCTTTGTAGAAGTGAAAGTTCAATTGATCTAGTTTTGAACTTGAATTTAGTTTTGACTAAATTTTCTAAATATAATCCAACCCCGCCAAGTTGAAGATGATTAAAAACATCTATTTCACTGTTTGCACTAGAAATAATTTTCCCATTTTTATCGTGAATTCCTTCGCTCACGCAAACTAAACAATGTTTCTTTTTGTCGTATATTGTTTTAACCTTGCTTAAAAAATCGTTAATATCAAAATCAACTTCAGGAACATAGATAAGATCTGGTTTTGCTCCATTTATTTCTGCAAGGGCAGAACTTGCAGCAAGCCAACCAGCATTTCTTCCCATTATCTCAACTATATTGACTCTTCCCTCTTTATATGAATTATCATCATAATATATTTCCGTAACTGAATTTATTATAAATTTAGCTGCACTTCCAAAACCAGGAGTGTGGTCTGTAAAAACTAAATCATTATCTATAGTTTTTGGAATGCCAATAGAAAAACATTTATAGCCTTTAAGATTTAAATAATTATTTATATGGTATATTGAATCCATGGAGTCATTTCCGCCATTATAGAAGAAATATCTAATGTTATATTTTTTGAAAATATTATAAATTTTCTCGAGAATATAGGTATCTTTTTCATAATTGATTTTGAATCTATTACTTCCAAAAAATGCTCCTGGAGTGTTTAAAAGTTTTTTAAAACATTCATCATTTTCTTTTATTTCTATGAAATCTTCGTTTAATAATCCCTCAAGTCCATAATGCATTGCATATACATGATTTATTTTATCTCTATGTTTAAATGCTTCTTTAAATAATCCATATGCAGAAGAATTTATTACACTTGTTGGACCACCTGATTGCCCATATAATACGTTTCCTAACGTTGAATCAATGTAATTTTTTCGCATGAAATTATTATAAACTAAAACCTCTAATTGAATGTTAAGATTTTGTAAGAATAATCTATATTTTTATTATTTTATATACATGATGCTAGAATCTAGGCAAATGTAAAGGCAACTTTA
>CAVGUA010000091.1:0-11173 GCA_963632335.1 Parabacteroides goldsteinii | reverse complement strand
ATTTCTTTTGTATTCGTATGTGGTTTTTTCAAAAATTCTAAATATAAATTGAAAAAGAATGATTATTCCTATAGAAACCAAATTATATGGACTATTAATTCCTAAAACCACAATTCCAAAAACAGTCATCATTACTAAAGATAATAATTGAACAGGATTAGAAACAGATAAGACTTTTAATTGAGTAATGTCCGCATATCTTTGTTTAAAGTTTTTTTGTTCAAAGGCAAGTTTATTAATTGTTAATTTATCATCAAATTTTTTCATCGAATATATCAATATTTTTCGATAAATAAATTCAAAAACAATATAAGCTGCAAATAAACCTAAAGAACCATAAAAAGATTGCTTGCCATCAATAAAATATAAAGCAACAATAAGCGATATAAAACTAAGTACTTCAAAAAAGATAGTTAAAGCTGTCATTCATGGCGGAATAAAGTACTTCTTTTTTAGTTTAAAATTGGAACCATGTTTATCTAGCACTTCTAAATATTCACCATTCCAAATAGATAAAAGTTTCTTTTTGCTCATTAAATAAATCTCACTTGCCGGGTCTTGAACAAGTAAACTATGTTTATAAATTTTCCTTACCACTATCATATGCATAAAACTGCCTTTGGAAATTGGTAAAAGTAATGGTACATTTGGCTTTTTTGTAAATAATTCATTTCTATCTACAGCTCTATAAGCACCTAAATCTAAACCTTCTTTCTTTGCAAACATCATCAAGTCTTTTAGTGATGCAGACCGATCTATATCTGGCTCGTTCAAATATAAGAAATCATGTTTTTTGTAGGTCATACCTAAAATCATTTTTATGCATGTATAACCACAGTCTTTATCACCAAGTTGTTTAATAAAATAGGACATAAAATTCCTCCTTTCACTATTAATAGGGGGGGAATTCAAAAAATTTACAAAATTTTTTATGATTTTTTTAAAAATTTTATACAAAAAAACTAGCATTTCTGCTAGTCATTTTTGAAAAAGTTACGATACTATCTATATTTTCTACGAGCATTTTCACTCTTAACTTTACGAGCTAAATTTTTCTTAAGATAGAATTCTCTTTTACGGCATTCTTGGATTGTACCGGCTTTATTAACATTACGTTTAAATCTACGTAAAGCTTCATCTAAGCTTTCGCCATCTCTAACTACTACTTTTAACATTTCTTTTCACCTCCAATCCGTTTGCGTTAAATAATATACCTTATTTCGAATCGAAATTAAAGTCTATTTTACTAAATTTTTGCCATGTGAAGCGCCAATTCTATTTGCACCAGCTTTAACCATAACTTCTAATTCTTCAGGTGTTCTTACTCCACCAGCTGCTTTTACACCCATTTTTGGTCCGACAGTTTCTCTCATTAAAGTAACATCTTTAACTGTTGCACCGTGTTTTGACATTCCTGTTGAAGTTTTAACAAAATCAGCACCTGCCTCTTTAGATAATAAACACGCTCTTTTAATTTCTTCATCAGTTAATAAACAGCATTCTAAAATAACCTTTAAAATATGGTCACCACAAGCAGCTTTAATTGCTTTAATTTCGTTTTTAACATAATCATCCTTATGATCTTTTAATTTAGAAATGTTAATAACCATATCAACTTCATCAGCACCACGATTAATTGCATCTTTTGCTTCAAAAACTTTACTTTCAGTTGTCATTGAACCAAGGGGAAAACCGATAACAGTGCATACTTTCACACTACTTCCTTTTAAAAGTTCTTTGGATAATTCAATATAGTCTGGGTTGACACAAACTGATGCACTACCAATTTCTTTTGCTTCATTGCATAAAGCTACAATATCACTTTCAATAGCATCAGCATGTAAATTTGTGTCATCAATTAAATTAGCATAATTCATTAGAAAACTCCTATTCATAATAAAAATAAGCCAAAAAAGGCTTATTATTTATTTTCGTTATCTTTTGCTTTGACAACTTGTTTGCCATCATAATATCCACAATGTGGGCAAACTGTATGAGATTTAATCATTTGTCCACAATTTGAGCAAACGCTTAAACCTGAAACGCTTAATTTATAATGACTTCTTCTCATTCTTTTTGTTGTTTTACTTGTTCTTCTAAATGGTACTGCCATAATTTTAATCTCCTTTTTTCGACTTTATAATTATATAGAATTATTTTTTGGAAATTATATTTTTTTGATAATATCCAAAAAGTTCTAAAAAATAACGATGCAATCGAATATTTTATTTTTTACATTGTCAAAATTACAAAGAATATCTTACTTTTTTAATTTTACCAGTTAAATTTTCATCTGATTTACAATAGACCTCTAAATAATTTGAAGAATGTCCATGATAGGCTTTTCTATTATCATCATAACTTTCAAAAAGGAATTCCATATCTTTATTGTCAAATTGCCTTTCATATTCATTTTTCATTCTATCAGAAAGTTCAATTAATTTAAGCACACGTGATTTTTTATCGGATGAATCAACTTTTGGGGAAATTTTTTCTGCTACGGTTCCCTTTCTTTCACTAAATGGGAAAACATGTATTTTAGAAAACTTAATTTCTGAGCAAAATTTATAAGTTTCTTCAAAATTTTCTTCCGTTTCAGTAGGAAAACCAACTATAACATCTGTAGTAATAGCTATATTAGGTCTCACTTCCCTAATCTTATTTATTTTTTCTTTAAAACTCAATAAATCATACTTCCTATGCATCTTTTCTAAAATTGATACAGATCCAGATTGTAATGGAATATGTAAATGATTAGCAATATTCTGGTAGTTTTCTAGTAGTTTTATAAAGTGTTCATCTATTTGTGATTCTTCAATTGAAGATATTCTAAGTCTATATAAATCAGGATTAGATTTTAATATATCTTCTAAAAGATCGCTAAATGTCATTTTTGGTTCTAAATCTAAACCATAACTACACATATCTATTCCCGTTAAAACAATTTCTTTATACCCGTTTTTAATTAATTCTTTTATTTCTTCTAAAATATCTTCTTCTTTTCTACTTCTTGATCTTCCTCTTATATAAGGAATTAAGCAATATGTACAAAAATTATCGCATCCATCTTGAATCTTTACATAAGCTCTAGTGTTATATAAAAACTTTTGGACTGATAACGATTCGTAAGTTTTAACTTTTTTAAGGTCTTCCTTTGCTATAATTTGTTTCCTGTTTTTAATAAAATCATCGATATAATCGCAAACTTTATTACGATCTGAAGTTCCTAAAACAATAGAACATTTTAATTTATTCGAATAATAATCAAATTCATTTTGAACATCACAACCCATTACTACTATAATTGCATTGTCGTTTAATGATTTATAATGTCTAATCATTTTTCTTGATTTTGAAGCACTTGTTTCAGTTACGCTACAAGTATTTATAATGACAATGTCTGGCTTATCATTATTCTCACAATGCTTAAAACCACGCTTAATCAGTTCGTTCGCAATACTTTCAACTTCATAACTATTAACTTTGCAGCCAAGAAAATCTATTACAAAAGTCATATTTTTTTCTCCTTACAAATTTTTCTAAAAACTTTATATGAAATAAATTCATTTTTATATAAAAGATAAATAAAATCATTTAAATTTCCGTCAAAATAAGCTTGAATTAATGGTCTAATTCTATCGACTATATGCGAATAATTTTGTTTTTTAATTCTTTTGTCAAATAAATATATAGTATTATCAAGACTTCCTTGTCTATTAATTATAAAAATAACATTAAAATCAAAATGATAAAAGGCAACTGCAGTATCAGATTCAAGAATTCTAACAAGTTTTGTAGATAAAAAGTCGAAAATATCAACTCCATAAGTTGTGAAAGGATCAGTTAAAAAAGCATTATAATTTTCAGCAAGATTAATATATGGTTCTTCATCCATTTTTTCATTATTTAAAGAATAGATTGCATTAGTATTTAAATTAAAAAAAGGAATATAAATTTTAATATTTCTTGTCTTAAAATATGGCAAATCAAGGATTCTATCGTTTATTTCTTGCTTAATATCTTCAATTTTTCTTTCATTTATTGAAAAATATTCTTCATCAATTATTTTATCTAGTTTTTCCTTGTTTTTTATTCCACAAATTACAATATTTGCACGAATTATATCGAAAACATCACTTGCTTCCATATATTCTTCAAAAAAGGAATTTTTAGAAAGCTCATATTTATTTGCATTAAAAAACTTATATTCTTCACTATGATTTATCTTTCTTTTATTACACTCTTTTTCTAATATCTTAAATAACTTCATAATTTTGCTTCCATAAAAAACGATAATAAACTTAAGGCATAAAAACAACTAGTTTCGCTTCTTAATATTCTATTTCCTAAACTAATTGATTTATAACCACATTCAACAGCATACTCAACTTCCTCTTTTGAAAAGCCACCCTCAGATCCTATTAATATATTAACAACTTTTCCATTAATATCTTTAAAATCCTTATATAAAGAAGACAATTCTTCATCGCTATTTTCATATGCTATAAATAATTTATCCGCTGGATAATTTTTAATATCCTTATAATCAATGATGTCAGTAAGTCTCATCAATTCAATTCTTTTGCATTGCTCACTAGCTTCTTTGATAATCTTATTGAATCTTACAAGTTTCTTATCTTTATCTTTTTCTTCTATCTTTCGTACACATCTTGATGAATTAACTAAAACAATTTCACTTACACCAAGCTCAACTGATTTTTGTATGACTAGATCAAGCTTTTCGCCTTTTGGCAAACAATATAATAATCGTATATAACCATTTAATTCAGGATTTTCATTTATTTTTTCGCAAATTTTAAAATTTAAAGGATTAAAAGACGTAATTTCTGCGATAAATGCCTCATTATCAACAACTATTTGAATTTTATCGCCAATTTTAGATCTCATTACTTTCTCAATATGAAAAATATCATTTTCATTCAAAATGATATTTCCATTAATTTTTTTAGCGAAATAGCGTTGCATTATTTTAAAAATGCTCCACTAGAATCTTTTTTATTCTTGAGAGTAAAAAAGATGATACCAACAATAAACCATACACCAAAAATAATAATTAAAGGCAATAAGAATAATAAAGTCCCAGAAACAATAGCTTTTGTAAAATAAAATACTAATAATAAGCCAATATAACAAACAGCATTTACAATTAGCCTAATTAAAAATCTATTTCTAAATCCCAAATACAATTCATCAATTCCAAGAAATCCAAGAAACATGCAAAGAATTGCATTCATGACTCTTTTTCTAGGTTTAAAATTCATTCTAGCTTCATCAGTTGGATTTACTGTATTTATAGCTTCCGTTATATCCGTAGTTTGTGGAGACGAAGAATCGATTGGATATTTTGCTCCACAATATGGACACATTTCTTTATCAAACTTTGTTATAGATTGACCACAATATTTACATTTTGGCATAATTAAACTTCCCAAATAAATATTACTACAACACGAAAGATAAAAGTAGCAATTTTAATTTATTTTTTAAATGCTTTTTTAAATTTATCGAACCACGAATCTTTTCCTTTACTAGCCTCTTTAAATGCTTGCAAAGCAGCTTTTTGTTCTTTAGTTAATTCAGTAGGAGTTTTGACATTAATATGAACGAATTCATCGCCATAACTACTGCCTCTAACATTTTTAACGCCTTTCCCTCTGATTTTGAAAACTTGATTTGGTTGAGTACCAGCTGGAATTTTCATATCAACATCACCATAAATTGTAGGTACGGTAATTGTTGTTCCTAAGCAAACATCAACAAAATCGATAGGTACAGTAAGATGAATATCGTCGCCATCACGTTCAAAATTTTGATGTGAAGCAACAACAACTTCTAAATATAAATCCCCATTAGGACCGCCATTTAAACCTCTTCCACCCTTACCAGCAATTCTTATTTGTTGACCATTGTTAATACCTTGAGGTATCTTAACTTCAATAGTCTTTTTAACTTTGTTATATCCTTTTCCACCACAATAAGAACAGGATTGCTTAATAATTTTCCCTGTACCATGGCATCTTGGACATGCAGTTTGCGATTGCATCATTCCAAAAATTGTTCTTTGTTGAGTAATTACAAAACCTCGACCACCACAATCAGGACATGTGTCAAATGCAGTTCCATCTTTTGCACCTGTTCCATGACAATGTTCGCAAGGTTCATCATAAGTAATAGGTAAATTAACAGTTGTTCCTAAGCAAGCATCCATAAATGAAATTTTTATTCTCATTAATGAATCATCGCCTCTTGATTTACCATTTCCTTGGGATCTAGAACTCCCCCTTGCTCCACCAAAACCAAACATTGAACTTAAAATATCGTTTAAATCGCCAAAATCACCACCATTAAAATTGAAACCTTCGAAACCACTTCCCGCGAATGGGTTAGAACCACCAGCAGTTTGATCAAATGCAGCGCTACCAAATCTATCATATGTTTTTCTTTTTTGTGGATCACTTAAAACGCTATAAGCTTCGCTACATTCTTTGAATTTTTCGGCATCACCAGTTTCTTTATTATCTGGATGATATTTGTGGGCTAATTTTCTATATGCGGATTTAATTTCGTCGTCAGATGCACTTTTATTTACACCTAACACATCATAATAATCTCTCTTTTCGGCCATATAAAACCTCCATTTATAAACATTTAAAGGGAAGTAAAATGCTTCCCTTTATACTTAAAATCTACTAAATAATTACTTTTTATCTGTAAAGTCAGCATCTAATACATCATCATCTTTCTTTGATGATTCAGTAGAATTTGTTGAAGAATTATCAGTGAAAGATTGACCACCTTGTGCACTACCTGCACCAGCACCTGCATTAGCTTGAGCTTGTTGCATATAAGCAGCAGCTTTTTCTAAATCATCAATCTTACTCTTTAATGTATTGATATCATTATTGTCTAAAGCAGTCTTTAATTCATCTCTTAATTTTTGAGTTTCTTCTTTTTGCTTTGGATCAATTGAATCACCTTTTTCTCTTAAAGCTTGATCGATTGAATTAATATAGCTTTCTGCTTTATTCTTTAATTCAACTTCTTCTTTTCTCTTAGTGTCGGCTTCTTTATTGGCTTCAGCTTCTCTCATCATACGATCAATTTCTTCTTTGCTTAAACCATTACTTCCACTAATTGTAATTTCTTGTTCTTTTTGACTATCTAAATCTTTAGCGCTAACTTTAACAATACCATTAACATCAATATTAAATGTAACTTCAATACGTGGAGTACCTCTTGGTGCTGGTTTAATTCCAGTTAATTGGAAATGACCTAATAATTTATTATCATGTGCCATTTGTCTTTCGCCTTGATAAACCATAATATCAACTGCAGGTTGATTATCTTCAGCAGTAGAGAAAATTTGAGATTTTGTCGTTGGAATCGTAGTATTTCTTGGAATTAATGGAGTCATAATACCACCCATTGTTTCAATACCAAGAGTTAAAGGTGTAACATCAAGAAGAATAACATCTTTGACATCACCACTTAAAATTCCGCCTTGGAATGAAGCACCAATTGAAACTGCTTCATCAGGGTTAACACTTAAATTAAGGTTCTTTCCACTAATTTGTTTAACAAGATTTTGAACGGCTGGCATACGAATTGAACCACCAATCATCAAAACTTCATTAACTTTATCCCAACTCAATTTTGCATCACTAATTGCTTTTTGAAGTGGAACTTTACATCTATCAAGTAAATGTCTTGTCATATCTTCAAAATTAGCTCTTGTTAAGGTTGTTTCAAAGCTGATAGGACCATTTGCACTCATACCAATAAATGGTAATGAAATTGTAGTTTCTAAGCTACTTGAAAGTTCAATTTTTGCTTTTTCAGCAGCATCTTTATATCTTTGTAATGCCATCTTATCGCAAATATCTTGTCCTGTTTGTTGTTGAATTTGAGCACGGATCCAACTTGCAACGACATTATCCCAGTCATCACCACCAAGTTTATTATCACCAGCAGTAGCAACAACTTCAAATGTTCCATCTCCAATGTCAAGAACACTAACATCTAAAGTTCCACCACCTAAATCGAATACAACAATCTTTTCAGATTTATCTTTTCCTAAGCCATAAGCTAAAGCTGCAGCTGTTGGTTCATTAATAATACGAACAACATCTAAACCAGCGATTGCACCAGCATCTTTTGTTGCTTGTCTTTGAGCATCATTGAAATATGCAGGACATGTAATAACAGCTTTCTTTACTGGATGACCAATATTCTTTTCTGCATAATCTTTCATATAAGCAAGAACTTTTGCACTAATTTCTTGAGGTGTAAAGTCCTTATTGATGCAATTGATGTGCACTTTTTCGCTTGATCCCATCTTACGTTTAATTGAAGCAACAGTATCTGGATTGGTTAATGCTTGACGTTTTGCAGCATTACCAACAATAACTTCACCATTTGCTTTAAAACCAACTACTGATGGGGTAGTATTTGTTCCTTCTGGGTTTGGAATAACTTTAACCTTTCCATCTTCTTGTAAATAACTAACAACTGAATTAGTTGTTCCTAAATCAATACCTAAAATAACTTCTTTTGCCATAAAATTTATCCTCCTAAATTTATTTCACTTCTGAATTTATTTCCTTCTTATCATCTTTTTTATCTTCACTTGGCTTTTTTGTTACAACTACCATTGCTGGACGAATTAAATGTTCATATAGTTTATAACCTTTTAAATTAACCTTTTTAACAATGTTTTCTTCGCCATCATCTTCCACTGTATCAACAGCGTGCATAGTAGATTCATCGAACTTATCACCAACTTTTGGTTCAATTTCAATGATTCCTTCATCAGTTAAAATATTAATTAATTGTTTATAAACATATTGAAATCCGACAAGATAATTTTTAACAACATCGTTTGTTGCCTCTTGTTTAAATGCCATATCGAAGGCATCTAATACTTGAAGCAAATTTTGAGCAAACCCTTCAACACGATATTTAAGAGCTTCTCTTTGATCTTTTTCCATTGATTTTCTTAAATTAGCCATATCAGCATAAGCTTTATAGTATTCATTCTTCCAATGTTCAAGATCTGCTTTTAATTTTGTAATTTCTTCTTCTTGTTTATTAAGCTTATCTTTATAAGCTTTTTTCAAGTCTATATTAGAAGTTTCTTTCGAATCTTCCTTAACTTTTTCTTCTTTATCCATTTTTATCGCTATCCTCCTGAATGACAATGTCAGTGTTTGATAAATGGTTCATAAGTTCTTTTACAACATAATCTAGTGCATTAAGAACTTTACCATAATCCATACGCTTTGGGCCAACAATTGCAATTCTTCCAAGTTCTCTATCTGAATCAGGGATTTTAATTTCCTTGCTAATGATTGCTAGATTATCATATGACTTAATGTTACTATTTGAATCTTTATCAATAGTTCCACTTTCATCATGATTTTGAAGCATTTCAACTAAATTTTCAGGTTTTGAGAATAAATCGAATATTTTTTTCAATTCTTCTGGATTATCCTTGAATTCTGGTTGACTAAGTAAGTTATTTTCGCCATAAAATTCACTTCTTTCAGCTGCAAACTCGAAAAATGCTTTTGCAATTGAATTAAAGATATAAGTGTAATCATTAATATAATCCTTTAGTAAAGGTCTTAATGATTCAAGTTTATCTGATAATTCGCTAATATATGTACCTGTAATTCTATCGTTAATAAGTTTTATAGATTTAACTAAATCTTCTAAATTAACTTTCTTATCAAAGATGAATGTTTTGTTTTCAACATAACCTCTATCAGTAACAAATATCGCTGTAGCGCTAGTTTTACTGATTGGGATCAATTGGAAACTAATTAATCTTTCTTTACTTGAATTAGGGCCAAGATATACGCTTACAAGATTTGTCATATTTGATAAAACTTTACACGATTCACCTAAAACATCTTCAACCGATTTTGTATTATCAAACACCACTTTTAATTCATTTTTAAGCTTAGAATCAACAGAATTTGATTTTAAATTGTTAACATAATACTTATAACCTAAAGTTGATGGGACTCTTCCGCTACTAGTATGTGTTTTTTCAATTAAACCATCATTTTCTAGTGAAGCCATTTCATTTCTAACTGTTGCACTACTATATGGAAGTTCATATTTTGTAATTAAATAATTGCTTCCGACAGGTGTTGCAGTTTTAATAAAATCTTCAACAATAAGCTTAAGAATATAATCTTTTCTTGATAAACTCATACTCACACCTTTCTAGCACTCTATCTCTTCAAGCGCTAACTATATTATAGAAATAAATTTAGCACTGTCAAGACTTAATTGCTAAAAATATTAAAAATTAAAAAGTGTTGATTATATCGTTATTTTTCATTGCTAAGAAGCGAGAGCAAAATCAAATCAAGTATAAGTAAACCATCATCAGTACACCCAAAATACCCGTTTTTAACAAAGACATGTCCTTTTTCTCTCATTAATTTAATTTTGCTTTCATATTTTTTAATAAAATCTTCATGAAATATTTTTTTATATTCAGAAAGGCTAAAACCCTTTGACAATCGCAAATTAGTAATAAAATAGTATTCTTCTAGTTCTTTTATAGTAATTAATTCTTTTTTAACTTCATTTATACCAATTATATATTCTGAAAAATTCTTAGTATTTGTATACCTAATATTATCGATATAACCACTACTATTTAGTCCAACTCCTAAATATTCTTGATTTTTCCAATAAGTCAAATTATGTTTGCATTCAAAACCAGACTTTGAATAATTGCTTACTTCATAACGTTCAAATCCATGTTTCCTCATTTCTTGTAATATATAAAGATAATATTCTGAACTAAGATCTTCATCAATTTCCTTAACATTTTTATTAAAATATATTGTTCCTGGACTAACAATTAAACTATAAAATGATGCGTGGTTAACATCTAACTCAAAAAATAATTCTAAATCATTTTTTAAGATATCAAACGAATAATTAGGTAACCCATAAATGAAATCCAAATTTATGTTATTAATGTATTTTTTAACAAGATTAATCAACATTTTATAATTAATGTGATAATTTCTATTTACGGAATCTAATATTTTATCATCAAAAGTTTGGATTCCAATTGAAATACGATTAACACCATATTTTTTAAGAAGTTTTAAAAGATCTTCATTGATAT
>CAVGUA010000090.1:1664-5075 GCA_963632335.1 Parabacteroides goldsteinii | reverse complement strand
TATCTTATTTATCATTTAATATAGTCTTTTATTTTAAAACAAAATCTAATCTAAATATTTTTTGAATTCTGTGCAATCGTTTCTATTTAGTATTTTTTCGTATTTACGAAGATTTACTAAATACACTTTAAAAAATACACAACTCAATTGTGGTTATTTTTGATTAAATTTCGACATATTTCAATAAATTAGTAAACTAATTTTATTCCTTCTAATCGAAATAATTTTGATTTTCTTTCAAATAAATTTCGACTTAATCTTCGACTTAAATTTCGACTTATTTTGGTGGCAAATAATAAACTTATGGTGTTATCCTATTCAAAACTTTATAGAAAAAAACGAAGGAAACTTCGTGTTAATCTAAAGAATCTATATTAAGTAAGAAATCAAAGAGATTAAGATGGAGGATACCATTTTCATCATAGTTTCCTGAACCATCATATTTAGTGATTAAGACCTTCTTATAAGCGTTATTAACTTTCTTTAATGGTCTAAGTTCTTGTTTCATCTTATCTTCATCAGGTATAAACATAGAAGATTGAATATAGATAACCTTATCAAACTTTTCTGCAATGAAATCGACTTCAAGATTCGTTCTTATAGTTTTATTTTCTAAATGATCAAAGATTGTTATAAAACCAATTGAGACGTTATAACCTCGATAGATAAGTTCATTATAGATAATGTTCTCCATATAATGAGGTTCTTGATCTTTAACAATAAAACCAGCTGCAGCATATCTTATCCCCATATCCTCAAAATAATATTTACTAGAAGCACCAATGAATTTTCTTCCATTTAGATCATATCTTGAAGCCTTATTTATCATAAAAGAATCTTCCATGTGTTCGATATATTTACTAACAGTTATAGGTTGAATAGATGACTTCATCTCGGCTTTGAAAGTATTTGCAATCTTTGTTGGATTAACAATAGAACCTACATTTGTAGCCATCACTTTTACTAAGTCTCTAATAGATGAATCATTTCTTAAAGAATATCTTTCAATGATGTCGTTAATATAGGTGTTATTAAATGTAGACTCAAGATAAGCTCTTTTTGAAGGTTCATCAGGAAGAAGTAAAAGTTGTGGTAATCCTCCATAAAGATAATATTCTTTCCATAAAGCAAAGTTATCAAGATCTTTTTGAAGATTAGCATCTTTAAATTCTTTAAACGTAAGTGGATGAACTCTTATTTGCCATCCTCTTCCTCTAAACTCAGTTGCAATATCACTAGATAGCATGTGCGAATTACTTCCTGTAACAAATGTATCTACGTTATTCATATGTAAGAAACCATTTAAAACATCATAAAAGGTAACTAATGGAACAGATCCATCAACTGTTTCGACTTCATTAAAGGCTGGATTTTTCACTTTTTCACACATCTGGATTTCATCAATAAAGAAGTAATATTTTGAATCCTTATCCACCACTTTTTCTTTAAAGAAAGTGGAAAGTTTTAAAGGATCTCTATAAGCAAGATTATTATCATCGTCGAGTGACATCTCGATGATGTGATCATCTTTAACACCAATAGAAAGAAGATAATCTTTAAAAATATGAAAAAGTAAAAATGATTTTCCAGATCTTTTAGGACCAGTAATAATTTTAACCATTCCATTACCCATGGAACTCTTTAACTTCTCTAAATATGAATCCCTTCTAATATACATAAATATTGGCTCCTTAATACATATTTTTGTGCAAACGCACACTTTTATGTACTAAGTAAACAATAAAATATAAATTAATGCATAAAAATGTGCGGAAACAAAATCGAATAAATCAATAAACCAATAATAATTGGTGTAAAAAGTTATCAATATTTTTCAATTATAAAAAGTCTTAAAAATATATTGTTATATACGTCTTATTCAAAAATTAGTTAGATAAAATTTCTTTTATTTTTCTCTTTCCAAAAGTTGATAGTTTAATAGTTGATGTTCGACCATTTTTATTTTGAATTAAATATGAATCTTCCTCTAATTCTTTTATTGCAGTTGTTAAAGTTTTTGAAATACCTGAATATCCTAATCTTTTGGATAATTCATTTAACGACATTTGTTCTTCAAGTAAAACTTTCAAAACATTTTTCTTAATTTCTTTTTTTGATAACCTTTTATTAGTAGAAGTTATTTGTTTATTATCTTCTTCTAAAAAAGCATCATTTATCTTCAATATAACAGAAATAAATCTTCTATCTTGATCCATTTCGAAAATAGGGTATTTAGAACCATTTTCTTTTAAAGCAGCTATCGTATTAGGTATTCCTGTATTTCTTCCTTCAGTTAATTTTAATTCTTTAAAAAAATCACCGATTCTTCTATTACGATAAATTCTTGACCTTATTTCGTAATTTTTAATATTTTGATCTGTTATACTTCTATCAAATCCAGGAAAACTTGTTATTTCTAATTCATTAGGAGTTTTTCTAATAGTAATAGGTTCATTTACAGTATACGCCTTATGATAAACAGCGTTGGTCAATAATTCTTCTATTGCTCTATATGGGTAATTGTAAACCCTTTTAGCTTCAGCCATATCATCAAATTTATAAACTTTTTCTTTTAATACATAATTGTTAATAAACATTAAAGCATCTTTTAATTGTCTTTGTATCGGGCCAGTAAATGATTTTTCTACCATCCCTTCACCTGTAGGGTTAGGAATATCAACAAACTCAATTCTTGCCCCTCTAAAGAATTTTTCAGGATTCTCATTAAACATTAATAAACCTATATTTCTAGGTCGTAAAAGTTCATCAGGTCCTGTCACCAATTGCATTGCTTGAGCAATTTCAAGCGTTGTCATATTTAAAGATAATTCATATAAATCACTACTTGAATCGTATAAATGTTTCCTTAGTAGACTTATATCAAGATCATCAATTGATGCGGTTAAATTAGGTCGATCATCGAATGGAATATCCGTTGAAATATAAAATAATTCCCTTTCTTCTTCACTTTTCGCCCTTATTGAACTATTCATTTTTCTTATGTAATAATACTTCATCGATTTTGTAAAAACATCTTCAGGAATTTTGTATGGTCTACCATAACCAGCAGGAGACCATATAACTATAAGTTTCTTCCCTTGAAAATTAACAACTTCAACAATAGGAAAATATCTTGGTTCAATTTGATTACAATAGCCAACCAAATCTTTTAAAATTTTATCGATTTTATTTTCGTCGACCCCTACAACAGGCAACTTAGGTTTACCATTCTCTTCTTCTACTCCAATAATGATATAGCCTCCACCAGTGTTATCAATATCGTTTGCGAATGCACATATACTATGCATAATAGAATTTGGTTCAAATCCTTTTTTATAATCTAGTCTAGTTGATTCAATTATCTTCTCTAAAATTAAATTTTCTACATTAATTGGTAAACTCATATAATTG
>CAVGUA010000090.1:387-1654 GCA_963632335.1 Parabacteroides goldsteinii | reverse complement strand
ATTGCCTCCTATTCAATAAAATTCTATATTTTTTTAAATAAATTTGCAAATTAAATTTCGACTTAATCTTCGACTTAAATTTCGACTTATTTTATTAGTCGAAATTTAATTTATATTATCCAATTATTCAAAACATTTACAAAAACATGCATTAAACTTCTAAGCATATTCTTGATGAATCTAGTTATTAATTCTTAAATAATCATAGCAATATTAGTTTCTTTATTTCTTCTTTTCTTTTAAAGCTTGCCATAATCTTTTAATCCATCATCTAAGAAATTATTTAATCCATAATAAATCATTCCATTATCAACGACTTTAAGATTCATATTAGAAAGCACAATAATAATTTGTGGTATTTTTGTTTTTAATTTAATAAATCTTTCTATTGTTGTATCGTTATCAAAATAAATTTTTATAAGACTTTTTCTATTATAAGATTCAATTAAGAATCCGGCGTTATAAACATTTCTTGTCATATATTTATCATTAACATAATCACCATAAAAACTAATTGCATAAGAAACTAAAAATCCATAAGAAACTAATTTCGAAATAATGATTGCTTCTTTATTCAATCTAAATTTCTTATCGTAAGTTAAATCACTTAATTCTAAATCAGAAATAAAAGTAGGATAAACTATAAATCCATATGCTTTCTTTTTTTAAATCTTTTATGTTTTTGATTTCTTGATTATATAGTAGCAAATAAATGTAGTTGCTCACAACTGCTTTCACCTGCTCAGAGTTGCTCTCTGCTGCTCAATTTTTCATCTAACAATCTAAAATCTTTTTAGTATCAGATTCAATTTCTAAGTATGCTATTAAAGCGTGTGCCAAAAACAAATCAATATATAGATAAATATTTTTACAAAACTCGTGCATTATAGGAATATCAGTATTCGCTGTATCACATAACATTTCTTCATCAATTTCGCTAATTTGTAAAATAATCATAGCTACGGCATTAAAATAATCACTTTCATTAATAAATATCTCGTAATTGTTACCAAATCTTTTTATATATTCTTCAATTTCAACGCAATACATATCAATATGCAAAAAACGTTGATAATGGAGCGCAACGGTGAATTTGACCACCTGTATCGGCGAATTTGACCACTCGTGACGGCGAATTTGACCACCCACCCTTGACACTAATCTGAATTGTTGATATTTAGTTTCAACAAGGAGGATTTTCAAAAAAGCCAAGGAGTATGAAAATGGCGGAAATCAAAAGAATTTTAAAAATCGCTGAAGACAATAT
>CAVGUA010000090.1:0-377 GCA_963632335.1 Parabacteroides goldsteinii | reverse complement strand
TGAGAAGTTATTAAATCTATTTCTTTATTTAAACTTTCGCATAAATCATTATAGAGACTACCCATATCAAGCATTCCTTTTAAAGTCGATCCTTTTTTATCAATAAGAAGGTCGATATCACTATAATCACTTGCATCACCTCGAGCATATGAACCAAAAATATATACAGCATTTAAGCTATATTTTTTAGCGATTGGAGCAACTTTATTTTTAATTTCTTCGATAGTTAATTCATTGCTTAAGGTCTTTTTTTAACCGTTTTTTGTACAACATTTTAGCATATATCAGTAGCAATAATACGTCATAAATACTAAAAATTGCTAGGAAGTTAACCTAGCAAATACTTTTTTAATTCCCTACTTTGGCAAGGGTATTCC
>CAVGUA010000089.1:0-10966 GCA_963632335.1 Parabacteroides goldsteinii | reverse complement strand
ACTTTAAGGTGAAATACTTCTTTTTCATCTTTCATCAAATTATTTTCACCAATTGATTTAACTCTAGCTAAAAAATAATGATTAAGATTCTTTCTATTAATTAAGTTATAATAATCAACTACTTCCCCTAAATAGCAAATAATTTCAATATTTAAGCCAAGTTCTTCTTTAATTTCTCTTTTAAGTGCAGATCTATAAGATTCTTCATCTTCTACTCCTCCACCACTAGTTTCAATAAAATCTAATTTGCCAAAATCATCATCTCTTGTTCCATTAACAAAATAAAAGAAATTATTATCATCAATAATTATTCCTCTTGCTATCTTTCTTATTTCGCTAGTTTTCTTATATTCCCATGAAGTATCTTCTAAATATAGTTTTATTGGTTTTATGTAATTCATAAATAATCTTTCTAAGAAAAAATCTCATTTACATGAGACTTATTCTAATCTTTATAAATTCTTATACATCACAATAAGAATTTCTTTACATATATCACGACATTTATCAGTTATATATTCAAAACTTCCATATATAACTTCATCAAATCTACTCTTATCATAAGCAAGATTTTCTTTATATAATTGGTGAACTTCTTGTTCGTAAAGTTTATCCATCTCTGCTTCATCATCTTTTACTTTTTGAATTAATGGATAAATAACTTTCTTATCAGCAAAATGTTTAAAATCCTTTAATACAACCATTAAGTCATCTAAACAAACTTTTGTTTCATCAATAAATTCATTTGTTTTAACTGGAAGAGAAGTATAGTTTCTTAAGAATAATTTATAAGAAATATCATCAATTGCATCAGTTAAATCATCAATTGCATCTAATAGTAAGAAAATATCTTCTCTATCAATTGGAGTTGAAAATTCTTTTGCTAAACTTTCTTCATATTCTTCTTTCTTTTGATCTGCTTCATGCTCATATTTATGGACATCATCTTTAAATTTTTCAAGATCTAATCCATCAAAACTCTTCATTCCTTTGCTTAATTCATCAAAAGCTTTAATAGCATATTCTGCTAAATTATAGAAACAATCATAGAAATAATTTTTATCTTTTTTACCTTTTCCAAACATAAATATATCCTCCAATATTTAACTAAAACGATAACAATATTAACGATGCTAAAAATCCAAATAATCCACTACCAGGGAATGTACATACCCAAGTAAGCACCATTTCTCCAACTGTAGACCATTTAACTTTATTTAATCCTTTACTAGCACCAGCTCCAAGTATAGCAAATGCTTTTACTTGAGAAGTAGAAATTGGGAAACCAAAACAAGTAGCGATAAAGATACCAATCGCACTACTTAAGTCAGTTGCAAAACCTTCATATGGTTCAAGTTTTGTCATAGACATTGCAACTTTCTTAATAATCTTTTTACCACCACATAAAGTTCCTATTCCAATAACTATTGCACAAGCAAGTCCAATATACCATAACTTCCCTGCATTAAAGAAATTACTATCAACAGTAATTCCGCCATATGTTGCAGCTATTTGAAGAGTCAAGAAAGATACACCAACAAATTGCATACCATCTTGAGCACCATGAACGAATGCTAAAGATCCACCACTTACAATTTGTGCCCATTTAAAGAATGGTCTTGTATGATTTCTATTCATATTATGACAAATTAATAAAATTAACTTAGTCATTAAAAATCCCATAAAGAATCCAAATAAACAAGAAATTAATAAACCATAAACGACTTTACCAAGTGGTTGCCAAAAATCAAAACTCCAATTAATTAAGACATCAGTTTTTCCAATAACTAATGCCCCAAGTCCTGATCCAACAAGACCACCAATTAACGCATGAGTTTCACTTGATGGGATACCAATAATACTAGCAACAACTCCAAACATAACAACAGAAAACATTGCTGTACTAATAACTTTTAATGCGGTATCACACTGATCTAGAGTTAAATCATAAGATCCCCACATTCCATTAAAAGTAATCATTTCTTGAATAGTTTCGGCAACTTTCGTTGAAATGAAAAACATCATAAATAAACCTAAAAAATTCATTATTGCTGCCATTATGAGTGCCGATTCAACTCTCATAGCTTTAGTTGATATGCATGTAGAGATTGCATTTGGTGCATCGCTCCATCCATTTACAAATAAAACTCCAAATATTGTCAAGAATGCAATAATGAGCCATGGGTGCTGACCCATGATATAAAGTAACTGTCCTATTTCCATACCCAAATATTATAAAGTATTGGAGAATTGCATTCATTAATTACTTTTAAATATTGTGCTTTTATAATAAAAAACTAATTTCCATAAAAGAAAGATTCAATTTAAGTAGTCCCACAATTAATGCAAAAAGATATCATACACAACACTTTCTTCAATATAATCATCTTTAATTGAGTCAATTACGAAATGCTATAAATAGTGTTAAACGCATTACTAATAAGCCACTAATTAGATAATTTTAGAACTTTCATAAATATTTGTTATAAATTGAACATAATCAGTGTGGAACAAAAACATAAACAATGTTCCGCATTTTGTTTTGCGGATCGAAGGAACAATACAAACAAAAAGGCACGAACTCATCAAACGAATGTGCCTTTTTAATTATTTATTTTGCTAATCTTAAAGTTATTGAATAGGAGTTGCAGCACTACTAGCAACAGCAATAGCTATTATAAAATAAATTAAATAAGCTAAAACACTAACTCCAGAAATAATTAAAGCAGCGATAGATAAGCTTCTTCCATTTCCATTAAGTTCTTTCGACTTACTTAAACCAATGCCACCAAAAACAAATCCTAAAATTGCGATGAAAAACGAACAAACAAAACCAGCAATTGCAAAGCCATTCGATTCATTGGAATTTTTAGAAACAGAACAACCGCATTTTGGGCAAACAACAGCTTCATCTTCCATTTCACTACCACAATGTTGACAATATTTCATAACTCATACGTCCCCTTTCTTGCCACTATTATATATAGGCAAAAATTTTAGTAAATATTAATGAATATTCTTTATACAAAAACTATTAATGACTATCTTTTATTAATTTATTTAACTAAACTATCAAGACTACTTTCTAAAAACATAACTTATTACAAGCCAAATAATGCAAACTATATAAATTGTGATTGAAATAATAATTGCAGCAATTGATAATTTCCTACCACTTCCGCCTAGTTCATCAGATTGATTTAAGCCAATGCAACCAAATACAATTCCTAGAAGTGGAATAAAAAAAGTAGCAATAATCGCAATAAATGCATAAATATTTATTACGTATTCATTATCATAAATCGAGCGACCACATTTAGGACAAATAACCTCATCATCCATCATTTTGCTTCCACAATATCTACAAGATTTCATATTTTCCCCCTTCTTTTGTCATTATATATTAACAGCAAAAATTAATAAATTATGATAGCAAAAAAGAATCATAAAATGACAAATTGATTAATTATACGCTTAAACAAATGCAAAACATGTGCCACAAATTTAAAAAAATTCTTAATTTGTGGCACTAACTTAGATATAGATCTTCTTTTTCTAAAAGAAAATCAACAATATTAATATGTCTAATCCCATCTCTAGAAAAATCAAATCTATCAAGAGATAACACATATTTTGGTGAAGCATCTCTTATTTGCTTTAAAGATTTAAATTCCCGATTTATTGTTTCTTCATTTATAAGATAATAAGCAACTTGAATGTAACACTTTTTGTTTCCTTTAATAACAACAAAATCAACCTCGCTATTATAAGTTTTACCAACAAAAACTTCATAATCTCTTGAAATAAGTTCATTATAAATAATATTTTCTAAAAAGAATGAATTTTCAAAAGTAATAAAGTTTGTATTTATCATTCTAAAACCAGTATCAACAATATATTGTTTTTCATTAAATAACATCGTATTTTTACCAACGATATTAAATCTTTTAACTCTATTTAAAATACATGCCTTCTCCATCTTATCTAAATATCTATAAATTGTTTTCTTATCAATAATTTCTTCATTGTTTAATTTAAAATATTTTTCTATGCTTTTATATGAAAAATCATTTCCAGCATTAGATAAAATAAAACTAGAAACTTTTTCAAAATTTTGACGATTTATTTTAGATTTTTCATTTATTATATCTTTATCTAATATTCCTTTATAAGTTTGTTCGAGATACCTTTTGATATCATTATCGCTTGAAAAAGAAAATCTTAAAGGAAAGCCACCCCATTTTATATAATCAAATATAAATTCATCAGAGTTTAACTCTTTACCTATTAATTTATTGTATTCATAACTTTCTAAAAACGTAAAAGGCATTATTTTAAATTCAATACATCTACCAACTAAAAGTGTAGCTAATTTGCCAGATAAGAGTTTTGAATTGCTACCAGTAACAAATATATTCGCATTAATTGAAACCCTAAAAGAAGCTAATGCTTTTTCAAAATTTTTAACATGCTGTATTTCATCTAAAAAAATCAAATATTTATTATTATCTTCAATTTTATCCATTATAAATTGATTAAGCTTTTTAACATTTTTTATATCATCATATTTTAAATCTTCAAAATTGATATAAATTATATGTGTTTCGTCAAAACCTTTTTTTAAAAAATCTTCTTTAATTTGTTCGAGCAAAATAGATTTTCCACATCTTCTTACACCAGTTAAAACTTTTATTAAGTCAACATCATAATATGGACGAATTTTTCTTAAATATCTTTCTCTTTGAATGAACATATTGCCACCTTTTCTATTAACAATATATCATTTATGTGCCACAAATTCAAAAAAATTCATAATTTGTGGCACATAAATATTAAAAAACACTATAATCGTCATTGGAAAGTGAAGTTAACATTTCCGAAATAAAGATATCATTATAGGTTGAATTCCAAAGTTCGTGAGCATTGCATACATCAAGTGTTTTTTACAAACCTCACAAAATGAAATATATTTTTGCGATTATCATTGCAATAAGTAAAAGAATATTGTTTTCCTTTGCAACCAAATTCAATTTCTCTTCCTGCTGTAATTAATTCATTTAAAATTCCTTTTGCCATTTATAATTTCATCCCATTTTTCCTTAATCATTTGCCATCTTTAGTCTTATGCCATTTATGTTGATGTAGACAGAATGTTCTTTATTATTCCCGTTATAAGCACATCTTATATCTAAATATTGCTCTCTATTATTTTAAATATTTAACATATCGCTTTTTGTTTTATTCATTCTCGCTAATGAACTTTATATGATGTTATCTATTATTTATAGATTTCACCGATGATTTTATTTCTATATAATATGGATTTAGAGGTGGCATTATGGCAACAGTTCTAGACCCAACAAGAAATTTCAGTTTATCGTATATAATTCTTGATTCAATATTTTTGGTTTTCTTTGGGATTTTGCTTTTAGTTCAAAAAAAGAAAATGACATTCTTATTTTCCTTAGCAGGTGGAATATTATATTTCCTCGTTGATTTCTTAATCTTTTATCTTCTCACAAATTCTAGAGTTATCTATATTAATAATCTTGAAGCAAATGCTTTAAATACAGGATTAATATTATTTTGGATGTCATTATCTTATGGTTTTCTAGATTTTGCCTTTATTTGGTTATGGTTAAGCAAAGATAAAAACGCATTACTTTACACTATAATTATTGTAATTTGGTGGATCTGTTGCCCACTTATTTCAGAATTTATTAATACTTTTTCTAGTCAAGTTACAGCGATTAAAACAACTAGAACTACTAATAAATATCATGGGGTTATGGGTATTTTAATGGTTGTTGGTTATTTTATTATTATCATTATGAATTTAACTGGAAAATATGAAAAAATACCAGTTATTAGATTGTTTGTTATTGGTTTTATGGCTCAATTTTTATGGGAATTTATTCTTTTCATATTTGGTATTAGATTTGGAGATAATGATATAGTTAAGATAATAAACACCATTTTAAGAGATTCTCTTGTTGAAACAAATCTTGGTATGCCTTATTTGTATTTCATACATAAAGGTTTATCAAAGAAATTTAATGAAGATTTGTCCAAAATAAAAAATGTGTAGAAAAAAACTCGCAAAGAATCGAAGCTTTGTGAGTTTTTAGTTGCAAACTTAAGTTACTTTGGTTGTCTACCAATATAAGCTAAGATACCACCATCAACGTATAAAACTTGACCATTAACAGCATTACTTGCATCACTTGCTAAGAATACTGCTGGGCCACCAAGTTCAGAAGGTTTTAACCATCTTCCGGCTGGAGTTCTTGCTTTAATGAATTGATCGAATGGATGATCTGAACCATCAGGTTGTTTTTCTCTTAATGGAGCAGTTTGAGGAGTTTCGATGTATCCAGGACCAATTGCGTTACATTGAATATTATATTGAGCATATTCAGCGCAAATGTTTCTAGTTAACATTTTTAAACCACCTTTTGCGGCAGCATAAGCACTAACGGTTTCTCTACCAAGTTCACTCATCATTGAGCAAATGTTAATAATTTTACCATGGCCTTTTTCAATCATTCCTGGAATGACAGCTTTAGCACAAATAAATGGTCCAGTTAAATCGATATCGATAACTTGTCTCCATTCTTCTACTTTCATTTCAGTCATAGGAATTCTTTTAATAATACCAGCATTATTAACTAAAATATCAACGCCACCTAATTCTTCTTTAATCTTCTTAACAAGAGCAACAACTTCATCTTCATGAGTGACATCACAAATGAATCCATGAGCATCAATACCTGCTTCTTTATAATTTGCATATCCTCTTGCTAAAGTATCTTCATTACGATCATTGAAGCAAATAATTGCACCTGCTTCATGCATTGCTTTTGCAATTTCAAATCCAATGCCGTAACTTGCACCAGTAATTAAAGCGACTTTACCTTTTAAACTAAAATTATTCATAAGTTCCTCCTTATTTTAGATCGGTTGATTTAATAACATCCATATCATCGTATGTTTTATTTTCACCACACATTCCCCAAATGAATGCATAACTCTTAGTAGCAAAACCTGAATGGATTGACCATGATGGAGAAATAACTGCTTGTTCATTTTTCATAACAATAGTTCTAATTTCTTGAGGTTGCCCCATTAAATGGAATACAACATCATCTTCACCAAGTTCAAAATAGAAATAAACTTCCATTCTTCTTTCGTGGGTATGGGCAGGCATGGTATTCCATGCATTACCAGGATGTAAAATTGTTAAACCCATTGAAAGTTGAGCTGTATCTAAAACATCACCATGGATGAATTGGTTAATTGTTCTTTCGTTTAAGTGTTCTTGATCACCAACATTAACTTTTCTAGCTTCTTCAATCTTTAAAAGTTTAGTTGGATAAGCTTTTTGTGCTGGGCATGAACACATATAGAATTTTGCTGGATGATTTGGATCCTTTGAAGCAAAAACAACTTCTTTAGTTCCCATTCCAATATAAATGCAATCAGTTTTCTTTAAAGTATATTCAACACCATCAAGAGTAATAGTTCCTTCTCCTGCAATATTAAATACACCCATTTCTCTTCTTTCTAAGAAATAATTTGCACGTAAAGCATCGCCTGCTTCAAGCTTTAAAGCTTTAGTGACAGGATAAGCTCCACCAGCAATCATTCTATCTTGATATGAATATGTTAAAGAAATTTCATCTTTAACAAAAACATTTTCAATTAAATAATTTTTTCTTAATTCTTCAGTTGTGTAGTGTTTTGAATCATTTGGATGACTCATGTATCTAATATCTAATTCTTTCATTTAGATCTCCTATCTTTGAACTCTACCAGAAGCATCTCCGCCCATAAGAGTTAAAACTTCACTTTCACTAACACAATTAAAGTCGCCTGGGATCGTATGTTTTAAGGCGCTTGCAGCAACAGCAAATTCTAATGCTTTAGCTTGATCGCCATCAAATTTGATTAAACCATGGATTAATCCGCCAGCAAATGAATCGCCACCACCAACTCTATCAATGATTGGTTCAATATCATAATGTTTTGATTCGTAGAAATCTTTTCCATTATAGATTAATGCTTTCCAACCGTTATGAGTTGCACTATATGACTCTCTTAAAGTTGAAACAACATATTTGAAACCAAATTCTTTTTGCATTTGTTCAAAAATCTTTTTATAGCCACTGGCCTCAGTTTTTCCAGCTGTGACATCACTATCTGGTTTAAATCCTAAGCAAAGTTGAGCATCTTCTTCGTTACCAATGCAAACATCAACATATTGCATTAATGGTTTCATAATAGAAATAGCTTTTTCACTAGACCATAATTTCTTTCTGAAGTTAAGATCACAAGAAACAGTTACTCCATGTTTTTTAGCAGCAATTAAAGCTGCTTTTAAGATTTCAGCACTCTTATCTGAAATTGCAGGAGTAATTCCACTCCAATGGAACCAAGTAGCTCCTTCAAAAATCTTATCGAAATCAAAATCTTCAACACTTGCTTCAGCAATTGAAGAATTCTTTCTATCATAAATAACTTTTGATGGTCTCATTGAGGCACCGGTTTCTAAATAATAAATACCAAGTCTTTCACCACCTCTTGCAACATAATCTGTATGAACACCATATTTTCTTAAAGCATTGACTGCACAATCACCAATTTCATGTGATGGAACTTTACTGACAAAATATGCATCATGTCCATAATTTGCAAGTGAAACAGCAACGTTTGCTTCACCTCCACCATAATTAACATCAAATGTTTGTGATTGAACAAATCTTGAATTTAATGGAGAAGATAATCTTAACATTATCTCGCCCATTGTAACGACTTTAGCCATTTTTTCTAGTCTCCTTAATAATACTTCTTGCTTCTAAGCAAACTTTTTTAATATCTTCTGGAGTACCTTTAACAAGCCAACTTCCTCCACAAGCAATAATTCTTTTATTTTTAACAAATTCTGATAAATTAGCATTACTTACACCACCAGTTGGCATAAATTTGCAATTAACAAAAGCGCTTCCTAAAGCATCAATTGCTTTTAATCCGCCAAATACTCCGGCTGGGAAGAATTTAAATGTAGTAATTCCAAGAGAAATACCTTTCATAATTTCGGTAGGAGTAACAACACCTGGAAGATAAGGAATATTGTGTGCTTTACAAACTAAAGCAACTTCTTCTGATAATCCTGGGGAAACAATAAATTTTGCTCCAGCATGAATTGCGTCTTCACATTGTTGAGCATTAATGACAGTTCCTGCACCAACAAGAACGTCCTTGCATTCTTTAACTGCAACTTCAATACACTCTTTTGCGCATTCAGTTCTGAAGCAAATTTCAGCAACTGGAACATCTCCATCTCTTAAAGCATTTAAAGTAGGAACAGTATCTTCTACTTTGTTTAAGACAACTACAGGTACTAAGCCAATTTCATGAACTCTATCTAATAAATCCATAACAAAAACCTCCGTGTTTTTATTCACTAATATTATATAAAAATTAAAGTTTGTTGTATACAACAACAACTATTAGAAATCCGTTTTGTGATATAATACTAAACATGCAAATAATTCATGTTGGAAAAAACCAAGAATACACCACTATTAATGCATGTTTGGCAATGATAAATGAACCAACGTACATTATTTTAGACGATGAAAAATATTTCGAAAAAGTTGTTATAAATAAGGAAAATATCATTATTGATGGTCAAAATAAAGCAACAATCGAATTTAACGATTATGCAAATAAAATACATGAAGATGGTAGAGAATATGTAACATTTAGAACTTATACAGTTTTAGTAAAGGCTAAAAATGTTGAACTTAAAAATTTAACAATTATTAATTCTGCAGGAGAAGGCAAAAATATTGGCCAAGCTGTTGCACTTCATTTATATAATGACAATATTTTAATAAATCATTGTCGATTAATAGCTCATCAAGATACGTTATTTTGTGGACCATTTTCTCCTGATCTAATCGAAAGATATATTGATTTATTGCCTGCTGACGAAAGAATTCATGATGGTGAATTCCATCAATATTTTATTGATTGCTATATTGCAGGAACAGTTGATTTTATTTTTGGTGGAGCAAGTGCTGATTTTATAAATTGCACAATTGAAACTTTAAAAACTGATAGAATTTGTTATGTTGCTGCTCCAGATCATGATAAAGAAAATGAATATGGATTTAATTTTATAAATTGTAAAATTACATCGAGTGATAAAAATGCAAAAGAAAATACATATCTAGCAAGACCTTGGAGAGAATATGGTCTTTGTAAATTTATAAATTGCTATTTAGGAGAAAACATCAAAAAAGAAGGTTTTTCAATTTGGGAAGGAACCAATCGACATATTAATTCTAGATTCTATGAAATTAATTCCAGTGGTCCAGGAAGCAAAAATAATACAATTAATCGTCCAAATTGGATAAAAATGGTTGTTTAAAAAACATTTGTTTTAATTACTCAGTTTCATCAGCTAATTCTTTTCCAATTCGTATAAAGTTTTTAAATCTAGGAAGAGCAAAATCAACTTTCCCTCTTTCTTTTGAAACTATTAACCCTTTATCAATCAACCTTTTCTTATAAGTTTGAAAATTACCATTGCTCATTTTAAGTTTCTCTTGAATTTCTTTTTGGTTATTAGTTTCACTTAAAGCAATTAAGAATTCTTTTTCTTTATAAGTTAGTTTTTCCCAAGTAAGAATGTACGAGTTTTGAATTAATTTAATATCATATTCTTCTAATATATTCGCACTCGTTCCATTATTAAAAAGAAGTGAACCAATAAGTTGATAGCCATATGCATAACCTTTTGTTAATTTAGAATATTTAATTGCATCTTTTTCATTAAGCGACAATAAATTTTTATATAAATATGTAATTTCAAATAAATCTAAAGGCTCAAGATTAATTTTTGGTGCTCTAATAAAAAATGTTAAGCTTTTATTTCTTTCGAGTTCACTAACGTTTTCAT
>CAVGUA010000088.1:10140-17619 GCA_963632335.1 Parabacteroides goldsteinii | reverse complement strand
AAAGCACTCAATAATTTAACAAATAAACAAGAATATATTACATCAAGAATTAATATGCTTATTTGCCAGTAGAAAAAACATATAATATTAAGATAAATAATGTGTCAAGTTATTCTTTATCATATTTTGATCAAAGATATGAAAATTTAATTCAATATAAAGAAGAAAAAGATATTGATACTAAAAATATTGATATTGCTACGACTACTTATCCTGAAAAAAATAATTAAGATTTCTTATTAAAATAAAAAGGACCGATTTCAATGCATCAGTCCAATAATTTTCAAATGGCGGGGGTAGAAAGAATCGAACTCTCATCAGCGGTTTTGGAGACCGTTGCTCTACCATTAAACTATACCCCCATTCTTTCGAACGCTTTAATATTATAAAGATAATTTGCGTTATTAACAACCTAAATTTGACTAAATGACCCTAGTTTCACATATGAAACTTAGTATTTCAAGAATGAACTTTTACTGTTCATTCTTGAAATTTCGTTCACTACATCTAACTAATTTAAAGATTTTAAAACTTTACTGACAAGCCCCATATCAACTTTGCCAGCAAAATTCATCTTAAAATGTTTCATGACATTAGGGATTGATTTATCTTCTAAACCAAGAATGACTGATTTAATTTCTTCTTCACTCATCATCTTTGGAAGGTAACCTTTAATTGCTTCCATTTGAGCAGTTAAATTATTAACTTCTTCTGGTCTATTAGCGGCTTCATAACCACTTCTTTCATCTTCTAATTCTTTTAAAGTTTTATTAATAATTGAAACAAGTTCAGTATCGCCAATTTCTTTTCCTTTAGCTTTTGCTTCATATCCAGCAACCATAAATTTATTAATAACAACTTCTAATACAGCTCTTTTATTCGTATCGTGATTTTTAAGAGCTAACATATTTTCTTTCTTTAAAGTATCAATTAACATATAAAAAACCTCCAACTCATATAATTATATAATAATTGGAGGTTAAAGTTTAATTTTATAGAAAGAAAATATTAATAATTTTTACCTTCTACTTCAAAATAGCTTTGTGGGTGTTTGCAGCATGGACAAAGTTGTGGGGCTGATTTTCCAACATAGATATATCCACAATTTCTGCATTTCCAAATGGTAATATCAGTATCTTTTGTGAAAACTTTCATTAATTCAACGTTTTCTAAAAGTTTATTATATCTTTCCTCGTGATGTTTTTCGACTTCACCAACCATTCTGAATTTAGCAGCTAATTCTTTGAAACCTTCTTTTTCTGCAGTTTCAGCAAACTCTTTATACATATCGGTCCATTCATAGTTTTCACCACTTGCAGCTGCTTTTAAATTAGCTTTAGTATCTCCAAGTTCACCAAGTTCTTTGAACCAAAGTTCAGCATGTTCTTTTTCATTTCCGGCTGTTTCTAAAAAGATTGCACTAATTTGTTCATATCCTTCTTTTTTAGCAACACTTGCATAGTAAGTATACTTATTTCTTGCTTGGCTTTCTCCAGCAAATGCTGTCCATAAATTCTTTTCGGTTTGTGTTCCTTTGTATTTGTTTTCCATAAAATTATTTTCCTTCCTCTTCTACTAAAACTACATCATCACCACTTGCACCACAAACTGGGCAAATTGGATTTTCTTCATCACTTTCAAATTCAATACCACAAAGTAAGCATTTATACTTTTTCATTAAATTAAATCCTCCAAATATTAAAAGTATTATAAGACTTAGTTTTACCTATTATCCAAACAATTTTTACAAATTCCATAATAGGTAATGGACTTTGATTTTATAAGGTTTCCTTCTTTATCGATAAATTGTTTTTCATCATCTTTATTTTCTATATCGATGATAGATCCGCAATTTAAACAAATAAAGTGATCATGCATTTTTTTAGATGTATCTTCAAAGATATCTTCATCTAAATTAGAAGAAACTTTTCTTAAAAGATTATCTTTACATAAAGAATCTAAATTACGATAGATAGTTGCAGTATTGAATCCAGGATAGTTACTTTTAAGATAGTTTATAAATTCACTTCTTCTAGCATGACCTAAATTATGCATCTCTTGTAAGATAATTTTTCTTTGAACAGTTTCTCGTTGCATTTACTCTCCTTATTGAGAAAAATTATAAATAAGATTAGATTGAAAGTCAATAAATAGAGAAAAAAAATTAAGAAAATTTAAGCAATTCTAAACGCATCTTAAACACTATAATCAAGGTTTTAATAAATTAATTGGAACAACATAAATACCACTCTTTTTATAACAAGCGCCACATGCTGTAAGTATCATTTTAAAAGATGGTTTTTTCATCGATTCATCAATATTTAATTCTAATTTATTTAAATTTTTAATTGCTTCATTTATTCCTTCTTCTGATCCTAGTTTAATTTCTATAGCAGCCCAATTTCCATCATTAAGATGAATAATTGCATCACACTCTAAATCATTACTATCTCTATAATGGAATACTTTCCCATCAAGATATGTTGCATATACTCTTAAATCTCTAATTGCTAAATCTTCAAACATTAAGCCTAAAGTTCTTGAATCATTTAATAAATCTTTTGGCGAAATATTTAAAGATAATGCTGCTATTGAAGTATCTACAAAGTGTCTAGTAGAAGTTGTTCTTATAGTGGCTTTACTTCGTAAACTTGGAGTCCAAGCATCTAAATCTTCAATCAAGAATAACTTTTCTGCAATTTTTATGTACGAATCAAATGTTTTCTTATCTAAAGAGAACGAATTAGATGTCATATCATTATATATATTTTGATATTTTGCTTGGCTGGAAATATTTCTTGCATAACTTTTTAAAAGCAATCTTAAAGTATTAGGATTTTTATTTTTCAATTCTTCGTTATCACTATTATCAAAATTAAATAATGATTCATAGTAGTTTCTTGTAATATCTAATGCTACTTCATTATCATCATTAATTGATCTAGGCCAGCCACCCCTACAAATATAGAAAGCTATCTTAGTTAAAGAACTTTCTTTATTTTCTTCATAAATATTAAATTCTTTATTATTAAAAAGTTCATTTAAAGATACTAAACCACTAGATTCTTTACTTTCATAAAGAGATAAAGGTCTCATTTTTAAAGTAGTAATTCTACCAGCTCCACTATGTAATATATTAGATGTATCAAATGGAGTAGAACTACCAGTTAAAATATATTCTCCAAATTCTTGATCATCATCAATTCTTTGTCTAATATAATTCCAAAGATTTGAGACTTTTTGCCATTCATCAATTAAACGTGGTTTCTCTCCATTAAGAGCAACATTTGGATCAACAGAAATAAGTTCAATAACATTAGGAGTAATCAAACTAATTTCACTTTTTGAATAAAGTTTTGCTGTCGTAGTTTTACCACAATATTTTGGTCCAGTTAAAAGCAAAGCACCTGAAGATTTTAGCTTTTTCTCGATAGTCTTTTCAATAAGTCTTGGATAATAATTTTTCATAATATAAATCTTTAAATAACACGCTTTTATTCATATTTATTTTAAAGTTAAATTTATATTGTGTCAATCAAATTCCCTAGTTTGAGGCGTTTTGATTCCCTAGTTTGAGGCGTTTTGATTCCCTAGTTTGAGGATTTTTAACTATAAACAACATTCATTCTATTTTATAAATTTGCACAAATATCACACTTTTTCTAACAAGAAAATAGATGCATTTACACCTTTTTCCTAGGAACTTTTTGCTAATTTTACACCTTTTTCCTAGGAACTTTTTGCTGAATTTACACCTTTTTTGACAACATTTTAGAGGACTTATCAAGTAATAAATCCTCTAAAATATACAAAAAATTAAAAATTTAGAGGACCTATCTGTTAATAACAAATTCAAATCAGAACAAAAAACTGCATGAATTTTATTATTCCATGCAGTTACTTTTTAATATTATATTCTAATTTTTTGCCATAGAATTTTTCGTATTGTTCAACGCATTCTTTATATGCTTCATTTTTTAAATATTCAGTATTATCTTTACTATTTAATTCAGCTTTTGGATAAATTGGTTTAAGAATATAAATGTTAAATTGTTTAATATCAAATCCTTCTTTATCTTTTTTGCCAGCATTTTTAAAGCATATAAACATTGGAATTACTGGAACATTGTTTTTAGTTGCGTAATGAAATGCCCCTTTTGCAAATGGTCGTGGTTTTTCATACATCCACCACTCTGCAGTCTCAGGGAAAAATAAGACATAATCACCTTTTTTCATGTGATATTCAATTGCAGCATTAAAGTTTCTTAAAACATTAAAATCATCAGGAATTGGCATCATACCATCTGCTCTCATATATTCTCCAAGTCTTGAATTCATATTATTAAACCAAGCAGCTGTAACAAATAGTCGATGACCTTTTAAGGCATGTTTTGCACATAAGCAATCAAACATATAAACATGATTACATGTAATTATCGCACTTTTAATTCCTTTTAAATTCTCCCTACCATAAACTTTTGTTTTCATTACAAATTTATTTTGGTACCAAGAATATGGTCGAACAATAAAGTGCTCTAAAAACCAATATTTAGTTCTAAGTTTTAAAGTTTTCTTAATATATGGGAACTTTTCAGTAACTGGAATTGCAATATCATAATGAATTGGATCAATATGAGTTGAAAATTCTCCTTTACTTTCAAGTAACTCCATTTTTTTAATTGCAGGAGCTCTTTTCCCCATGAAGTCTTTCATTATTTCTTTGCTCCTTCAACTCTTTCAATAACTTCCCAACCATTATTTTTCTTTAAGAATAAAGCTTTAAAAACAATGTTGATATAACCCATATAAAAGAAAGGATGGGCAAATAATAATAAGAGTTTGTTATACCATGGAAGTTTAATATATTTATGATCAATAATCATTGCACATAAAGTCATTAAGAAAAAACTTAAATATATTACGCTAAAGCTTACTAAACAATTAAATAATGAAAACCAAACTAAATCATTAAGAATAATTCCTAAATAAATACTAACTAAAGCATTTAATAAGAAGAAGACAACTGATAGTCCAATTAACCAATAAACGATCCAAAGAGCTTTACAATAATAACGATTAACTTTTTCTTTAAAAGTGATGCATTCATCAGCCATTCGTCTATTATAAATTCTTTTTGAATCACAAACCCCAGTCATCCATCTAGTTCTTCTTTTATTAGTCATTTCAAGAGATGGAGCTTCTTCCATATAAATATGAGCATATGAACAATAATAAGTCGTAAAACCTCTTAAAGCAGAATCAAACATAAATTCAATATCTTCAGTTAAGGTTTTATTGTATGGCCATCCATCAATTTTATTTATAACATCTCTTCTAAAACAAATACCTGTTCCAATAGTCATTGCAGTAATATTATGATCTGATTTAAATCTATTACCCATTTCATCAATTAATGTCCAAATAATACCATTACATGCTGCTTGAAGAGGAATTCCTTTGTCAGTCATATAATAATTTTTAACAATTTTCTTACATTGAATAACTTGTCTACCACTTGCAAAAGCATTATTCAATTCTTCTAAACAATCGCAATCCATCCAACAATCTGCATCCATGACAAGATATGCATCATAATATTTCTTACCAAAATCTTTAAAAATATTATGGATTGCGGTGTTTAATGCATCACCTTTACATTTTTGATCTTCAACTACATGAACATATGTATTCTTGTAATCTTTAGCGATATTAATAGTTTCATCGTTTTTCTCTTTAACGATAATATGAACATCATAATTTTTTGCATCATAAGTTTGATTTGCTAAATGGTCAAGCAATCCTTTGATAACTGAAGATTCATTTCTTGCTGGAACCAAAATAGCAAATTTATTCTTTTCACTATTGTATAAATGTTCTTGTTTTTTTAATGGGGCAAACCACGCTATTAATCTTGGCAAATATAAAATTACACATAAAGTAATTAAGCCAAGAAAAACATATAAACTTATTAATAATGTTTCTTTTAAAATTTCATAATCCATAAAACTAATTTTCCTTTCTTACATATTTCACAACTTCAATGTTGCTATTTTTGCTTCTTTCAACCATGGTCTCGTAAATTCTATTTCTTAAATCTTCTTTTCTTTCTTTTTCTGGAAGATTTAAGTTCCCATAAAATGGACCATCTACATAAACGATCATTCTAGGTTTTTTTGAATGTTTTCTTTTTTGGTAAGTAGTTGTACAAGCAAAACTTGGGTCTCCAAATTGAATTGGATATCTAAATGATGCTGATTTAAATGGCCTTATTTTTGTGTAATAAGGCCAAATATGTGCTTCAGGATAAATACATATTGCACTTCCTTGTACACTTCTTTTTTCAACCGCTTCAATAAAAGATCGCATCCCCTTAAAAGAATCAGGAATTGGTAATGCTCCTACCATCGACATAAATGTTCTTGTTCCTTTAATAGCCACATTTTGACTATTAACAATCACGTAACATTTTTGAGGAAAAACTAGCATATTAGGAATATAGGCATCCGCTGGAACATTCGTATGATTTCCATAAAGGAATATTCCATGTTTTTTAAATCCTTTTAGAACTTTTTTATTTTCTACCTTAAAGTGAAATTTAAATTTTAGATATAAAAAAGCCACAGGAGTCATGATTACTCTATAAAAGAAAAATGCACAAATTTTCCAAAGAATACTTTTATGAATGTATTTGTAGTTTTCATCAAGTTTGTACTCTTTTTCTTTTACTCCACTAAATTCGTCATTTAATTCATCACTATAATAAATAACCTTTTCCTCTTTCATTCCAATCCTTTCACCTTACATTATCTTGTAAAGACGCATTATTATTAATTGAATCGTTTTATATAGCACGATAATCTAATTAGAAATGTACTCTACTTTTAAGAGAGTTACTTTCTACACAATAATTTATTATTTTCATTTATGATTTACATGCGATTCAATCAATTAAATTTAGATTTTATTTAATTTTACATTGACATTACAGTCATTATTTATTTTTTTTAGTTCTCTCTAAAAATATTGAAGAATTTCATATATGAAGTAAAATATTTACATGAGTGAAATCAAGCAAATTATTGGAAAAAACCTTACAGAACTTAGAAAAAAGAAGCATTTAACGCAAGCTGAATTAGCCGCAAAATTAAATTATTCTGATAAAGCAATTTCTAAATGGGAACATGGTGATGCAGTTCCTTCAATTGAAAATCTTCTAGAAATTTGCAATTTTTATGGCATTACTTTAGATCAACTTGTCAACGAAAACACAAAAGAATTAAAACCAAAAGATGAAGAAAAGCAAAACAAAGTCAATAAATTAGTTGTTACTTTGCTTTCGTTTTTTACAGTATGGACACTTGGTACAGTAATCTATGTCTTCTTAGACTTACTCCACATAAAAAATGAGTGGCTTATATTCATTTGGTGCCTTCCATTATCATCGATTGTTTTAATAGTTTTTAATGGTATTTGGGGCAA
>CAVGUA010000088.1:0-10130 GCA_963632335.1 Parabacteroides goldsteinii | reverse complement strand
TGTTTTAATTTGGACATTAATAACCGGGTTTTATTTAACTTTGCTTGTTAAATACAATCTAAATATGTGGTTGCTTTATATTATTGGAGTTCCAGCAACAATTATTACAATTTTGTGGAGTAGAATTAAACGCCATTAATTAGTTATTGTTATATTCTTTAATTCTTTTTTGATATTCTTCTAAAACATCATCAAAACAATGTAATTTTAATGATTTATGAACTTCGTCAACCTGCCATGGTTTGACGTTTTTTGTATGATAAAAAGGTAACCATCTAATAGTTTTGCAAAAATGTTTAACAACAGTTCCTTTTTTCATATTTCTTTGTACATTATATATATAAGGTAAAAATAACTTTTCACCAACAGAATGATTTAAAGCATCTTGATCTAAAAAAGCCATCTTTTTTGTTTTGCATAAATTTCTAGCTTTTTTAAATAAACCAGTTTCTCTACATTTTTTCAAATTAAATAAAATCACTCCTGCATTTTGATAGTCTGCACCAATAAAATATTCACCTAACACATCTTTACATGCACCATATTCATATCCTTCAATTTCATAATTATATAAAGGTGTAATATCACCTAGAAATGCTAAGTCACAATCAAAATATAAAATTCTATCTAAATCACTAGGCAAATAATCAGCGAATAATCTTAACATTGTGTATGGGGTATAAAAATTTCCCATATTAGGAGAATCTTTCATTTCTTTTAAAAATTCTTCTCTCATATCTACCAATATTATTTTGCTATCTTTATTACCTGTTTTTAATATTTCTTCTAAATAATTCTTTTCTTTTTCACCAACTGGAATAAATTTTTCATTATATTCAGTAAGATCCATTGTCATTAAATATAAAGTAATTGGATTTTTTGTATGTTTAACTAAAGACAATAGTTCAATTAACATTCCATCAAAAACTTTATAATTTCCACACATCAATAAATTTATATTCATGTGATTATGATAATTAATAATTTTATTAATATCTACCGAAACATCGTAAAAAACACTCTAATTTAAAGATAATTTGGCTCTATTTTTCTTCAACACGAAAATATTTATTGAAATAATTCTCATTTATTGTATATTTTTACATGTAAATAGAGGAGCTACACAAATGAGTAGTTAGTTGAGGAGACATCCTATGAAACTAACGAAAGGTAAGGTAGCCGAAACCGTTTAAAGGCATTTAAACAGGTTGGGATACGAATAAATAATTCGTATACTCTTGTTTCAAGAAAACTTGAAACTTGGAGCTATTCTTAAAGCAGATATTCAAAAGGGTTGCTAGAAGAATAGCAACCCCTTTTATTTATAAGCTTTAAGGAGAAACTTCATGAAAAAGTTTAACAAAATTATTGCTTTGGTGGTTGCTTTGTTTTCCTCAGTCATTATTTCTTCATGTGGAACTAATGAAGGATTACCCAGTAATCAAGTAAGCGAAGAAAAAGAAGATTTAATTGTTGGTCTAGAATGTGATTATGCTCCATTTAACTGGACCGAAACATCCGCTAACGAAACAACTTTGCCAATTGATGGTAAAGCAAATCAATATGCTGATGGTTACGACATTCAAATCGCTAAATTAATTGGCGATTATGAAAACATGAATGTTGTAATAAGAAAAATGGAATGGGATTCATTAATTCCATCGTTACAAAGTGGTGAAATCAACGCAGTTATTGCAGGTATGACTGATACCGAAGAAAGACGACAATCAATTGATTTTACAAATGAATATTATCGTTCAGAACTTGCACTTGTTGTTAAAAAAGAAAATGCACCAGGAGAAGTTTTAGACCAAAATGCATTTAAAGCATTTATTAGTGGAAAATCAGTTGTCTCACAAACTTCAACGGTAACTGATGATTTAATTGATATTTTTGTTGCTGATTATGGTGCAATTCATAATAAATCTGTAGATACTTTTGCTACTGCAGCTTTAGATGTTCAAAATGGTGTTAGTTTTGCAATGACTGGAGAACTTCCAGTTGCAACATCAATTGTTGCAAGTAATCCAGGTTTATCAGTTGTAAGAATTAACCAAGATATTTTAGGCGATAGAGGCGCTGAACTTGGCGTTTCAATTGGTATTGCTAAAGGAAATTCAGTTTTAAAAGAAAAAATTAATCATGCACTATCTCAAATTTCTAAAGAAACAAGAGATGCCCTCATGAATGAAGCAATTTCAAGGAATGAAAATCCTGAAGAAATGAATACATTTTCCAAAATAGGATATTTATTAAAAAACTATTGGACTACATTCTTAACTGGATTAGTTTCAACTTTAATTTTAGCCATTACTGGTACTATTGTAGGTCTTTTAATTGGTATCTTTATTGCTTTAGGCAAAAACGTACATATTTCTAAAGATGATAATATTGCCCTAAAAGGTTTAAAACATGTCTTAAGAGGAATTTGTAAGATCTATTCAATAGTTTTAAGAGGAACACCAATGATGGTTCAAGCACTTATCTTCAAATTTGGATGTGCGGCTCTTGGACTAAATTGGAATGCTATTTTAACTGGCGTACCAGTTTTTGACGGTTGGTTAATTTGTGGTCTTATCGTTATCATTTTAAATACTGGCGCCTATATGGGTGAAGATATCCAAGCTGGATTAAATGGATTAGATGCTGGTCAAAACGAAGCAGCAAGAAGTTTAGGTATGTCAAAATTCAAAAGTTTTACCTTAGTTATTCTTCCTCAAGCTTTAAGAAATTGTTTACCAACACTTGCAAACGAATACATTATCAATGTTAAAGACAGCTCTGTTTTGAATGTTATTAGTGTAACCGAACTTTTCTTATCTGTTTCAATTGCAACCAGTAAGAACTATTTCATGGTTGAGGGTTATATTATCATTGCTGCAATTTATCTCATCCTAACCTTAATTGCTACTGGAGTCTTTAAATTAATTACTAATAAATTAGATGGTAAAAAATATAAGATTAAATTCTTTAGAAGACCTATGAAAGGAGTAACCAATAACTAATATGGAACCAATTATTTCAATAAACCATGTTTCAAAAACTTTTGATAATATGAAAGTTATTAAAGATATAAGTTTAGATGTTTATAAAGGCGATGTTATTTGTATTATTGGTCCTTCAGGAAGCGGAAAATCTACTTTTATTCGTTGCATAAATGGCTTATCATCTCCAACTAGTGGAACTATATATTATAAAAATGAAAGAATTGATCGAACTAGATCAAAATTAATTCATAGAGAAAATATTAGATATAAAAATGCAAAGAAAAGTAAGTCAGGTGAAGACCTCGCAAAAGAAAAAGAAATCCATTTAAATAATATAAATAACATTAAAAAAGACACAGAAAACGTTAACATTAATTTAGTAAGATCTAAAATTGGCATGGTTTTCCAATCATTTAATCTATTTAATAATATGAATGTTCTCAAAAACTGTACTATCGCTCAAAGAAAAGTTTTAAAAAGAAGCAAAGAAGAAGCTGAAGATATTGCTTTAAAAAACTTAGAAAAAGTTGGCATGCGAGATAGAGCTCACGCAAAAATAAGTGAATTATCTGGTGGTCAAAAGCAAAGAATAGCAATTGCTAGAACTCTTTGCATGAACCCTGATGTAATTTTATTTGATGAACCAACAAGTGCTCTTGATCCAGAAATGGTTGGTGAAGTTTTAGAAGTTATGAAAAAACTTGCTGAAGAAGGAATGACAATGATTGTTGTCACTCATGAAATGAATTTCGCAAAAAATGTTTCAAATAGGACGATATTTATTGATGGCGGATATATTGTCGAACAAGGTCCAAGCAAGGAATTATTTGAAAATCCAAAAGAAGAAAGAACAAAACAATTCTTAAATTTTGCAAAAAATAAATAACTTACAAGCAGCTTAATTGCTGCTTTTTTAGTTCGAAATAGTCTTAATTTAATTAAAATCCAAATTTGCAAATACTTTTATTAAATAGTATATTATTAATAAGTATCTCTCTAGAGATACAATACTAATATATGGATAAAATAACTATATTTCATGGATCAACAAATATTATTGAAAAACCAATTTTTGGTAAAGGAAAACCATATAACGATTATGGTCTAGGTTTTTATTGCACAAAAAATGAAGATTTAGGCAAAGAATGGGCATGTCTTGAAGGAATTGATGGATACAATAATAAATACGAATTTGATACTGAAGAATTAAACATACTTAATTTATGTGATCCAAGTTACTCAATACTCCATTGGTTAACTATACTAGTCGAAAATAGAAAATTTAGAATTTCAACACCAATTATGAAAAAGGGGATTGAATGGTTGATTAAAAATTATCATTTAGATATAGACTCTTACGATGTCATTATAGGTTATCGAGCTGATGATTCTTATTTTTCGTTTGCAAGAGATTTTCTAACAAATCAAATCTCATTAAATCAATTATCATATGCGATGAAGCTAGGTGAATTAGGAACACAATTTGTTTTAAAAAGCGAAAAAGCATTCAACAATATAAAATTTATTAAATACGAACCAGTAGATTCTTCAATTTATTATGTAAAACGCAAATCAAGAGATGAAAAAGCAAGAAATGATTATCAAAAAGCTTTGGAGAAAGATGATGAAAACGGCATTTTTATTAGAGATCTTATTAAGGGCGAGGTAAATAAAAATGATATATCAATATAATGAACTTTATCTTAGTGATGCAATGAGTAATTTAGGGGAAGCTCTAGACTACGCTTCTTATTCCTGTAAAATAACACCAACAGAATTTATAGATTTATTTATAACAAGCGGATATGCAAAACAATTTGAACTCAGTAATCCAAAAATAATTTCTGGTATTTCGGGAACAGAACTTGTTTTAAACGTACTTGAATCATCAAATATAAAAATAGATAAAATTTCAATACCAAGAAATGAATATGACTATACGGCAGAATATTACACTGGTTATATACTTGCATATTTCATTTATAAAACAGGTATTTCTTTTAAAAATATTATTTCAAAAATAACCATTAAAGAAATTTTAAATATGTATCCTTTGCTTCACGAAACATCAAATGAAAAAGCTTTTGATATACTTTTAAATAGATATAAAAATAAGCTAAATTCATCAAAATTACAAATTATTAGAAAAGCAAGTGGAATGACACAAAAGCAACTTTCTATAAAATCAAATGTTTCCTTAAGAAGCATTCAGCAATATGAACAAAAGGTAAAAAACATTAACAAAGGGGCAATAGATACTTTGTTATCTATCTCTATTGCTTTAGGTTGCAATATAGAAGATTTATTAGAAAAAATTTAAAGCTTATATTCAATACAAATACAAACTTATTAAAACTTTTTTCTAATATATTTTGCTTTTATGCTCCATCAATAGATCTATCGCAAACATTATCTTCTGAACCATATTGATTTTTATTTCGAGATCTTTCGTAATTGTTCTCTCTTAACATGTCAATATCTTCGCCAGTTTTATAACGATTTTTATATCTATATGGACTTTGTTTTCTTTTATATTCTTCAGGTTCCATAACTCTAATATTTTAACAATTATGGAAAGTAATTTCTCCACTTTCTATTTCAATATCTTTTTTGCCATCATTAACAAGTAGATGTCCATTATCTAAAATATCTATCACTTTTACTCTTTTTTGAACACCTTTTACAAAAGCATTAGTAAATTTATTTTTAAAATAATTTTTATTTTTTACGTAATTGATGAAGGTTTTTTCATTCGTGACCATAAAATTTTCATACATGGAAATAAACATTTTATTAAAATCATCAGAAAATTTTTCGACAGAAATTTCTTTGTTTGAAATCATTTTTAAAGAAATTGCATTATTTAATTCAATTGAAAATTTATCTTGATTAATATTTACGCCGATTCCAATTATTAAAGCTTCCATTTTTTCACAAATAACACTTTCAAGAAGAATGCCACTAACTTTTTTACCATTTAGTAATACATCATTTGGCCATTTAATCATTGGTTCAAACCCATATTGTTCTAAAGTTTTACATAATGCGACTCCTGTCAAGATTGACAAAAGCTCGTGATTATCAAATGCAAATTCATCCTTGAGTAAAATAGATTCAATCATACCTTTGCCTTTATCGATTTCAAAACTTCTAGAAAATCTTCCTCTTCCTTGTGTTTGAAATTTTGCTTGGGCAATTGTCCAATTAGGCAATTTTTTATAATTATTTTTTAAATATAGATTAGTTGAATCTATTTCATCAAATCTTAGATAATTTGGTTCCATAAACTTTATCTAATGCAACTTTTGAAACAATTGCAACTCCCATTTTAATTAAATCAAAAGGTATATAAGGAACAATAAATACTAATAATAAATTAGTAAAATCATATGTTTTATTTAGATAATAATTCATAATAAAATAACCATGAATAAAACCGATAATATAGACAACAAGTAAACAAGATAAACACATCAAAATGTATTTAAAAATTTTGAATTTATCAAAGTTTTTAAATAAATTCTTAATTAAATCCATAACTAAAATTCCTGGAATAAAACCATAAACAAATCCAAATGTTGGATTTACAAGATAAGCAATTCCACCACCAAAATTTGCAAAAACTGGTAATCCAATTAAACCTAAACTTATATATAAACCTAAAATTATTGAACCTTCTAAAATTGTTGCATAAAAACCAATCAAAAAAACAACAAGCAATTGAAGTGTAAACTTTAAAACACCAACACTTATATTTATATAGCTTGCAACAATCAATAAAGCAAGGAGCATTGCCATTTTTGCAATGCTCCTGATAAGTTTTTGTTTTTTATTCATCCTATAATAATCCTGCTAAGGTTAATAAAATACCTGCAGCAATAGCACTACCAATAACACCAGCAACATTTGGTCCCATTGCATGCATTAATAAGAAGTTTTCAGGATCCTCTCTTTGTCCTTCTTTTTGAACAACTCTAGCTGCCATTGGAACAGCACTAACACCAGCTGCGCCAATCATTGGGTTGACTTTTCCATGAGTAGCCCAACACATAATCTTGCCACCTAAGACACCACCTGCTGTTGATAAAGCAAATGCACAAATTCCTAATACAAAAATCTTAATTGTTTCAAGAGTTAAGAAGGTACTTCCGGTTGCAGTAGCACCAACACTTAATCCTAAAAGTATCGTAACAATGTAGAGTAATGCATTCGCGGCTGTATGTACAAGATTTGGTACAACTCCACTTTCCTTAATTAAATTACCAAACATAAGCATACCAATTAATGGAGCACATGATGGAACAATTAAAACAGTGATAATCGTAACAATAATTGGGAACATAATTTTTTCTCTTTTTGAAACAGGTCTTAATTGTTCCATTCTGATTTTACGTTCTTTCTTTGTTGTTAAAAGTCTAATAATTGGAGGTTGAATAATTGGAACTAAAGCCATATATGAATAAGCAGCAACCGCAATTGCTCCTAAAAGTTCTGGAGCAAGTTTAGTTGTGACTAAAATTGCTGTAGGTCCGTCAGCTCCACCAATAATACCTATTGATCCAGCTTGTTCATAGGTGAATCCCATTAAAATTGCACCAAGGAATGTAGCAAAAATACCAATTTGAGCTGCACCACCTAAAAGCATTGTCTTTTTGTTTGCAATAAGTGGTCCAAAATCAGTAGTAGCACCAATTCCTAAAAAGATTAAGCATGGATAAATTTCATATCTCACACCTAAATAGAGATAATCAAATAATCCAGCTTCCCCTAAGAATTCGCCAGTTTCACGATCATATCCGACCATGATACCAGGAAATAAATTTACAAGAAGCATTCCAGTAGCAATTGGAATAAGCAAGTATGGTTCGTATTCTTTTTTGATAGCTAAGAATAAAAGTACACAGGCTATAGCTATCATAATGAGGTTTTTCCAACCATCATTTACAAAGAAACTTGCAAATCCAGATTCGCTAAGAATACTATTAATAATTTGTAAAACAGTATTCCACATAAAATTAACCTATAACAACTAATAAATCTTTAGTGTTAACCATAACACCTTTATTAACGTTTACAGCAGTGACTTTTCCATCAACTGGTGCAACGATTTCGTTTTCAAGCTTCATAGCTTCAATAACAACTAAGCATTGTCCCTTTTTGACTTCATCACCAACTTTAACATTGACTTTAAGAACATTTCCACCAATTGGAGCTAAAACTTGTTTACCACCACTTGGGATAGAAACTTCTTTTTTAACTTCTTCAGTTTTTGGTGCTTCTACACTACCCTTAACTTCTTCAACAGCTTCAAGTTCAACTTCATAAAGTTTTCCATTAACTTTTACTTTATATTTTTTCATAGTTCAATCACTCCTTAATTAAGTTCTTTAACACTTACGACTTTAACATCTTTTTTAATTTCATTACGATAATCAATAGATGCAACTAATACTGCAACCATCTTATCTTCATCATTAATTTCAACTGGTTTAACAACACTTTTTTCTTCAACTTTAGGTTCAACATCTTTTTTCTTTCTTGAATCAAAAAGATCTAAAAGTTTAAAAATTAAATAAGTCACACCAATTAAAATTAATAAAACTGCAAAAACAAGAACCATTGCAACAAGTGAATAAATTGCTGCATCTCCTAATCCAATTTGATGTCCTAATATATTCATAACAATTCACTAAAAGACGATGTTGAATTCTTCAACACTATCTTCTTCCTTATTCAAATTATATTTTTCAGTTAAAAATTTAGTTGCAACACCTTCAAATAATGCAAGTGATAAAACATCTTCATCACATCTAGCTAAATCTTTATACTTTTCTTTTAATGCTTCAAATTCAGGAGCAATTTTATCTGCAGGTCTACAAGTAATTATTTCATCATCACCAATGATTTTATGTAAAACTTCTTGGTTAACTTTAGCTGGAGCTTTCCCATATAAACCATGTAAGTAATCTTTAATTTCTTGAGGAACCATCTTATATCTTTCACCCGTGAGTACATTTAAAACAGCTTGTGTACCAACCATTTGTGAAAGAGGTGTAACTAAAGGTGGATATCCTAAGTCTTTTCTAACATTAGGAACTTCTTTTAAAACCTCATCGTATTTATCCATTGCATTTTGTTTTTTAAGTTGGTTCATAAGGTTACTTAACATACCTCCTGGAACTTGATATTTCAAAATGTTTGGATTAACCGATAATACCTTTGGATTTAATAATCCATTAGCTAAATATTTATCCTTAATAACAGTAAGTGCTGCACTTGCTTTGTTTAATAATTCTTCATCAAGTTTAGGATCATATTTGCTTCCTCTTAAAACATAGTTAAATGCTTGAGTTGATGGTTGAGATGTACCATTACTTAAAGGACTTAAAGCAGTGTCAATAATATCAACTCCTGCTTCAATAGCTTTTAAATAAGTCATTTCACAAATTCCACCAGTACAATGACTATGTAATTCAATTGGAACTTTAACAGTTTTCTTTAACTTTGAAATTAATTCATATGCTGCATCAGGAAGCAAAACACCTGCCATATCCTTAATACAAATTGAATCAACTCCTAATTCCTCAACTTGTTTTGCAAGTTTGCAATAATAATCGACTGTATGTACAGGAGATGTTGTATAACTTAATGCAATTTGACATTCTCCTCCATATTTCTTAGTAGATTTTACAGCCGTTTCAAGATTACGAATATCATTTAACGCATCAAAAACACGGATTACATCAATACCATTTTCGATAGATTTTTTAACAAACATATCGACAACATCATCGGCATAATGGTGATATCCTAGAATGTTTTGACCACGGAATAACATTTGTAATTTTGTTTTCTTAAAGAGTTTTTTACATTCTCTAAGTCTTTCCCATGGATCTTCGTTTAAAAATCTCATACAAGAATCAAAAGTTGCGCCGCCCCAGATCTCAATAGCATAAAAACCAGCATCATCGAGATATTTAGCAACACTAAGAACTTCTGGTGTTGTCATACGAGTTGCAAACAAAGATTGATGACCATCTCTTAAAGATGTTTCAACAATTTTTACACCCATACCTCTTCTCCTTTAAAAAGAATTCAAATTAAAACAGTTCAGCCATATTAGTTAGTATATATACTAACTAC
>CAVGUA010000087.1:0-3805 GCA_963632335.1 Parabacteroides goldsteinii | reverse complement strand
AGTCATACCATTGTTATAGTTCTCATTTTTTTCAAAGTAAATATCCTTTTATTCGTTTTTTTAAAAATAAAATTAATTCTTATGCAATTATTGATATCTTGAGTAACATTTATCGACAAAATCATATAAAAACCAGATGTGAAACCTCATTTTTCAATAATGGTTTTCAAAATCATTCATGAGCTTTATTTAATAATATTAATGCTTAATACAAATTTCATTGGTAAACAATGAACGAATTTTATATAATCCTTTTGTTTCTTTTACTATCAAATTTAGATGTTAATTTACTAAATTTTAAAGATCGGAGAATAATTATGAAGGCATATTTGGAAAAAGTTTTTCGCATCAAAGAACGAGGTTCTACTATTTCAAAAGAAGTGCTAGGCGGGATAACCACCTTTTTAGCATTATTTTATATTTTACCTGTAAATAGCGGGATCTTATCAAATATTAATTTTGCAGATGGTATCAATCAAACTGAATTTGGAGCAATATTTTTAGCAACTGCACTTGCTTCTGGTATTACAACTTTAATAATGGGAATATTTGCTAATTTACCAATTGCTCTTTCTTCTAGCATGGGAATTAATGCTTTCCTTGCTTTTACAGTTTGCCAACAAGCAGGTTTTAGTTATGGGGAAGCTATGGCTTTAACTTTTGTAACAGGTGTTTTGTTTTTCGTTATTTCGGTTACTCCTCTTAGAGAAAAAATAATTAATGCAATTCCAAAAAATCTAAAAATAGCAATTGCCTCAGCTATTGGTTTCTTTGTTTGTTTTATTGGTTTAAAAAATGCTGGGATTATTGTAAATAATTCAAGTACATTCGTTGGTTTAGGCGATTTTAGAAAATTACCAGTAATTATGGCTTTAGTTGGTATGATTTTAGTTTTATTTTTGGGTCATTTAAAAAATAAAAAAATCTCACAATTTGCAGTTATTATTTCTATGTTCGTAATGGGAATAATATGTGCTTCCATCGGACAAATTGCATACGCGGTTGGTGGTCAAGATTTAGTAAATAAACTCGATATGCCTACGTTTTTTAATAGTGATTTTAGTTACTCAGCACTAGGTTCATTTAAAGACATATTTGGTTTAGCTTTTAAAGAAGGTTTTCAAGCATTCACTAAACCTGAAGGTTATGCAATTTTATTTTCTCTTTTATTTGTTAATTTCTTTGATACAACAGGCACTATTGTAGCTGTTGGTGCAGAAGCTAACATGTTAGATGAAAATGGAAATGTCATTGGCGCAAAAAGAGCATTAATGGTCGATTCTTTTGGAACCTCTTTAGGAGGTGTTTTTGGTACAACAGGTATCTCTTCTTTTATTGAATCTACAGCAGGAATTAGTGCAGGTGCTCGAACTGGGTTATCAAGTATTGTAGTTGCTGCTTTATTCTTCCTCTCAATTGGCATTTATCCTGCATTAGCAATGTTTGGATTTACTCCTAGTGAACTTGCCCCAGTTACTTCTCTTGCTTTATTCTATGTTGGTACTTTAATGTTTAAAGGTCTCAAAAATCTTGATTGGGACGATAGTATTTCAACTGCGAGCGGTTTTATAACAATTATCATAATGCTCCTATCTTATTCAATTAGTGATGGAATTGCTTTTGGATTTATCAGTTATACAATTATGTCGCTTGCGGCAGGCAATGGTAAAAAAATATCCCCATTAATGTATATAGTTTCCTTATTTTTTATAGGCTATTACGTATTAAAAATGGTTGTTCTAACAAAATAGCAATATAAAAACCATACATGATTTTTAATTGTTCATATATGGTTTAATCTCGATATAATGGCATTTTTTAGTGTCACCAATTAAACTAGTTAATAATTTAAATTAGTATTTTTTATATTTTGAAAGAAGATTTTTTATTTCTTCAACTTTATCTAATTTTTCCCATGGAAGATCAAGATCAGGTCTACCAAAATGTCCATAAATTGATGTGTCCTGATATCTAAATGTTGGATGATTTATTAAATCTAAATTTTTAATTATTAACCCTGGTCTAAAATCAAAAACTTTATTAATAATTTCCAAAATAACCTCATCGTCATAGTGTGCAGTTCCAAATGTTGAAACATTAATGCTTAATGGTTCAGGTTCCCCAATTGCATAACCAACTTGAATTTCAAGTCTATCAGCAATTCCTGCTGCTACTAAATTCTTAGCAGCATAACGTGCCATATAAGCACCAGACCTATCTACTTTAGAAGGATCCTTTCCACTAAAAGAACCTCCTCCGTGTCTTGCACTTCCTCCATATGTATCAACAATTAATTTTCTTCCAGTTAATCCAGTATCACCTTTTGGTCCACCAATCTCGAATTTGCCAGTAGGATTGATTAATATTTTAAAATCTGTATTTAGCCTAAATGATTTAGCAACTGGTATCATAATTTCGTTTTTAATATATTCTTTGAATTCTTTTTCATTAAAATCTATATCATGTTGACAAGACATTAATATTGTATGAATCCTTGGTTTTTCATCCGTGTAATCAATTGTTACACTGCTTTTCATATCTGGTCTACTATATTTAAACTTGCCACTCTTTCTTAAATTTGATGCAGTTCTTACAAGCTTATGAGCAATACTTATAGGTAAAGGCATATATCCTTCTGATTCATTACTAGCATAGCCAAACATAATACCTTGGTCGCCTGCTCCTTGCTCTTCAACTTTACCTCTTGAAACGCCTTGTTGAATATCTGGAGATTGTTCTTTAATTTTGTTTATGATTTGAACATTTTTATAATCGAATCCTAATTCTTCTTTATCATAACCAATTTCTTTAATTACTTTTCTTGCAATTTCTTCATAGTTCACGTGTGATTTTGTTGTGATCTCACCGCCAATTAATAAAAATTGCTCACTAGCAAAACATTCGCAGGCTACAAAACTATTTTTGTCCTCTTTTAATACTGCATCCAAAATTGCATCGGCAATTTGATCACAAATTTTATCTGGATGCCCTTCACTTACTGATTCACTTGTAAATAATACTTTTTCTTTTTCCATAAAATTCTCCTTGCCCGCATTTAACAAAAAAGGCCTTCCACATAAAGCGGAAGGCCTATTAATTCCTTCTTGTTACTCATCGATCAAAGTGTGGTTCTTTGCTGTAGGAAGCACTTACTAATTTTGTTTTAGAGTTGCTACTGCACTGGTTATCCTACATTTATGCAGTTTCTTGATAAGTGTCAATAATATACTCTTATTTGAAACCAATTTAAAGTTCTTTTTCGATTTCTTTTTCTTTATATATGTATTTATAGGCTTCTATTGTATTCTTTTTCGATTCTTCTTTTAAGAATTCATAGCATTTATTTCTTAATTCCATTGCAGCATCATTCACACTTAAATCTTTATTTGGGTAATATACATCTGACAAAGTAATTTCAATTCTTGGTTTTAAGATTTTATTAAAAAACTTTCTTTTATGATATGTTGTCGAAAAGAAAACAACAGGTTTATCAAAAGCAACTGGATATTTAAATGAACTTGCAGGAAAATTTCTTACACCAGTAAAATAAGGCCATTCATGAGCTTCAGGATATATAACGATAAAGTTACCATCATCGACTCTTTTTTTCATAGCCTCTTTAAATCCTCTAACATTTTCATAACTTGAAGGAAGAGGTAAACAACCAAGTTGCATAACAAGAAGTCCTACGATTTTACTAAAAGTTGCTGCTGCAGCATTTGAAACAGCAAAACTTCTTTTCCTTGGAGAAACAAAGACATGAATTGAAAAAGCATCGATATTATGTGTATGATTTCCATACATG
>CAVGUA010000086.1:0-15195 GCA_963632335.1 Parabacteroides goldsteinii | reverse complement strand
CTTAAAAGGCGTAAAAGAGAAGGTTCTATCGATTAAATTACCCATATCTCCTGCTAAAACAATCATTAAAATTGATTTAACTAATTTATTAAGAGTTTTTCTATTTTTTACATAATAATAGATAATAAATGCAGCAGCTGCATAACTTATAAAACAAAGTATAATTCTTGTTACTAATTTATCTCCACCAGCTCCCCATGCTGCACCCGTATTAAATGTCAAGGTAAATTGGAACAGCCATTCAAAGCCACTAACTTTTACTGATGATCCAACTGGTAAATTATTATAAGCAACAATTTTAGTATCAATATCAATTACAAAAAGTATGATTGCAAGCCAAATAAATGATTCAAAAAACCATTTTAAAGCTTTTTTAGTTTTAGATAATTCAACTTTATTTTCTTCTTTTACTTCTTGAGTACTTGTTGGCATCTCTTGCATACATGAGCTCCTTCAATTTCTTCAATTTCACTTTCATCAAAATAATTCCAACATCTATCGCATTTGGTTCCATCATGATGTTTAACTAAAACTTTAGCCACTTCACCACTATATCCTTCATCTAAATGATCAACGAATTTAACATCGCTCACGATAAAGGATTCTTTTAGAGTGTTCGCATCTATTTCACTCATGAACTTTTTAATTTCATCCTTGGAAAATTCAATTTCAACAATAGCTTCTTGAGAAGAGTGAATAACATTTTCATTTCTCTTTTCTTCAATTGCTTTTAATACATCATTTCTTAAAGCAATTACATTCTTTTGAAATGATTGTATTAATTCAGTATCTAAATCGTTAACTTTCTCTGGATATCTATATAATTGAACATTTTCTTTTGTTTTTAAAGAGAAGTTTTGATTAACTTCATCCATGGTGAATGGAAGAATTGGGTTCAATAATCTCATTAATGTACTAACACATTCAGCAAAAACAGTTTGAATTTGCTTTCTTCTTAAACTATCTTTTGCATCACAATATAATGAATCTTTAGTTATATCTAAATAGAATGATGATAAATCATCGCTTACAAATTTAAATAAACCATTCATTGCGCCATTAAAACTAAATTTATCGAAATTATCGATGAAATTATTTGTCATTTCGTGTAATCTTTGAACAATATATTTATCAACTAAAGATAATTTTTCATAAGGAACTTTATCATTTTCTTCAAAATGTTCATCAGCTCCATCAATCAAATTAGAAAGCATAAATTTGAATGTATTTCTAATTTTTCTATAACCTTCTACATTTTGTTTTACTAAATTTTCACTAATTCTTACATCTTGTTGATAATCGGTTGTTGCAACCCAAAGTCTTAAAATATCAGCACCAAAAACATTTGCAATCTTTATTGGATCAATTCCATTACCTGCAGACTTTGACATTTTCTCCCAATGCTCGTCTAAAACATATCCATGTGAAACAACATTTTCATATGGTGCTTTATCATAGCAAGCAACTGAAATAATGAGTGATGAATTGAACCAACCACGATATTGATCACTACCTTCAAGATAAAGATTACTTGGATATTTTTGTCCTCTTTCTTTTAAGACACCAGCAAAACTAGATCCACTATCAAACCAAACATCCATAATATCTTTTTCTTTCTTAAAGACACCATTTGGTGAATGTTCGTTTTTATATCCTTCTGGTAATAATTCATGTTCACTCTTGAGATACCATGCATTGCTGCCTTCTTTTCTAATAATTGATTCAATATGATCAAAGACTTCTTTTTCAATAATTGGAGTTCCATCTTCACAATAAATAATAGGAAGAGGTACACCCCAAATTCTTTGTCTAGAAATACACCAATCATTACGATCTTTAATCATATTTTTCATTCTTTGGCAACCCCAATCAGGAGTCCAATGAACTCTATCAATTTCATCTAATAATTGTTGTCTAATTGGATCAATAGAACAGAACCATTGAGGAGTTGCTCTAAAAATAACTGGTTTATGAGTACGCCAATCATGAGGATAACTATGTACTATATCTTCTTCTTTAAGTAAGACATTATTTTCTTTCAATATATCTAAAACAACTTTATTTGCGTCTTCATAGAAGAGGCCTGCAAGTCGAGGACCGCATTCTTCCATCATTTTTCCATGCTCATCAACTGGACAATATGGTTTAATTCCATATTTTAAACAAACATTATAGTCATCTTCGCCATGTCCAGGAGCAATATGAACTAAACCAGTTCCATCACTATCTGTAACATAGTCGCCGTTTATAACTAAACTATCTCTATCATAGAATGGATGTTTGCAAACAATTCCATCAAGTTCTTTTCCTTTAAGTGTTTTGATTAAATCACATTTTGTAAATCCAATATGTTCAACGATTTTATCTTTTAAAGTTGTTAAGAAAATGAATTTACCAAGATTAGTTTCGTATAATCCATATTCAAATTCTGGGTGTGCACAAATTGCTAAATTTGCTGGAAGAGTCCATGGAGTTGTAGTCCAAATAATAAATTTTGCGTCATTTGGAATAAGACCTTTACTATCTTTAACACTAAAAGCAACATAAACTGTGTAGGCTTTAACATCATGGTATTCAATTTCAGCTTCAGCAAGTGCCGATTCACTTGATGGTGACCAATAGACTGGTTTTAATCCTTTATAGATCAACCCTTTAAGTGCCATGAGTGCAAAACAATGGATTTCATCGGCTTCATATTCTTTTTGGAGAGTTAAATATGGATGATTATAATCACCTAAAACACCAAGTCTTAAAATACCATTTTTTTGATTTTCAACTTGTTTTAAAGCATATTCTTTACATTTTTCTCTAAATTCAGGAAGAGGAGTAGTTTTTCTATTAACACCACTTTTAGTAACTTGATTTTCAATTGGTAAACCATGAGTATCCCAACCTAAAACAAATGGAGTTTTATAGCCTTGCATATTTTTATATCTAACAACAAAATCTTTTAAAACTCTATTTAACATATGTCCACAATGCATTGCACCATTTGCATATGGTGGACCATCATGAAGAACATATTCTCCTAAGTCTCTATCTTCTTGCATTTTGTTATAAATATCATCTTCTTGCCATTTTTTTACTAATACAGGTTCTTTTTGGTTGAGATTGCCTCTCATTTCAAAACCACTTTTGCCCATTAATAAGCTATCTTTAAGCTCCATAATTTTTTCTCTCCTTTTCAATAAAATAACGTCCTTAGAATTTAATCTAAGGACGTAATATACGCGGTACCACCTTAGTTATAGAAAGTTTCCTCTCTATCACTTATTTAATTTTCAACAACTTTTCAAAGTGATATTTTGTTTACTTATATTTGATCTTTCACCACATCAATCGCTCTCTAAAATAGTTATAAACAAAACGTGTCTTTTACTTCTAAATATAATATTTAATTCAACCTATTAAATCAATTATTTTCCACTTAAGAAATTTGGAATAATATCTTGATCATCACTAGGAATTTCATCTTTAACTTCTTCAAAATTTTGTGATGGATTAACTCCAACATTTTCATCACTATTACTTTCTTCAGCAAATAATGGTTGATTATCAACAGTCTTTTCTTTCTTTAAAAGTGTTGATGGATCAAGTTTTTCAACATTTGAGAAATCAATATCTGTATCGAAATCACCGGCAATAATAGAAACATAAATTTGATCTGATAATTGATCATTTATTGCAATACCAAATTTAATATCAATTCTACCACCACTTTGGTCAATAATATTTTGAACAGTTTTTTGACATTCAAATAATGAAACTTGAGGACCACATGTAATGTGACAAATTGCTTTTCTCGCACCTCTAATTTGTTGTTCAATTAATGGACAATTTAAAGCATTTAAAGCTGCATCTTCACTTCTATTATCGCCTTCTCCAGTTCCAAAACCAATTAAAGCAATACCTGAATCTTCTAATGTTCTCTTAACATCAGCAAAATCAAGATTGATAATTGCTGGAGTTAAAATTAAATCTGTAACAGTTTTAACAGATTGTGCTAAAACTTTATCTGATTCACTAAAAGCTTGTCCAACTGGTAAATTACCAGCATCCATCAAAAGTTTATCATTGCTGACAACAATTAAAGCATCACAATTTGCTTTTAAGTTATTAAGACCTTCAACACTTAAAGCTAACTTTTTAGTTCCTTCAAAAGTAAATGGTCTAGTAACAATACCAATTGTTAAAGCGCCAGCATCTTTTGCAGCTCTTGCAATAATTGGAGCAGCACCTGTTCCAGTTCCACCACCCATACCAGCAGCAATAAAAACCATATTGCATCCTTCAACAATTTGTTTAATTTCTTCAATTGATGATTCGGCAGCTTTTGCGCCGACTCCTGGATCACCACCAGCCCCTAAACCATTTGTTAAGTTTTCGCCAAGAATTAATCTATTTGGAGCTTTACTAAGTGATAATGCTTGTTTATCGGTATTTGCAACGTAAAACGAAACATTAGCTATATCTTCATCAATCATTCTATTGACAGCGTTATTACCTGCGCCACCAACACCAATTACTGCTATTTTAGCAACCGGTTCAAAATTGTCTAAATCTTCATTCATCTTAGAAAACCTCCTTATAATTCATCCTTAGTTTCACTATAAACATCGTGTTCTTTTTCACGAGTTATCTCGTTAATACGACCTTTTATATCATCTTCCAAGGTTCCTTTATAAACCGATGAAAGTAAGATTGCACCCGCACAATTAACAATACTTGAATCTTGAATTCCAACATTTGGTAATACTGGGAAATTGCACGTAAAGTTTGTAATAAACTTATTTAAGTAATTTTTAAATCCGTTAATTTTAAAGTTTTCGCCAATAAATACTAAATTTAAACTTGTTAATATATCTCGATATTCAGCCGTTATATCGGACAAAGTATCATTAAATTGAGTTACAAAGTCTTGGAAATATTTAACAACAATTGCATTTAAATCATCTTGATAGAATTTAATTTCTTGTCCATTAATTGTTGATGTGCAAATTGCAGGATCCAATGTTGATTTTCTATCATCATATCCGTACAAATTAACCAATTCTTCTGCATCAGCTTTAAGTAAATTGAAACTTTCTGCTACTCTATCAACTAATACATCACAACCAAGAGAGAAGAATTTTGAAGAATAAACTACATTGTTACCTATAAATGATAAACTTGTTGTTTTTCTTCCGCTATCAACCAAAACATAAGTTACAATCGAATATTTATAATTTGCAAACAATTGTGAAGCAGCAACAGGAGCAATTACATTTCTACGAATCTTTACTCCGGCTCTTGCAACTGCATCCATTAAATCTTGAACTAAATTGGTTTCTAATGCGTAGATATTTGCATCTATAAGAATTTGACTACTTGTTTCACCAATTGGTGGTTCAGTAAATTTTTTGTCTCCATCAATTAAAAAGTAATTTGGAATAATATCGATAATCGATAAATTTGACTTTGGTATTTTTTCTTTCTTAAGCATCATAATATCGTTAGAAATATCAATTTTCTCGATTTTTGATGTTGGAGAAACTACTGTCGTTTGTTTTTGGCTATTAAAAACCTCTAAGCCATATGGAGGTAAAACAAGGGCTACTTCGTTAACATTAATCTTTACATTGTGGCCATGATCTTCAATGACCATCATGTTTTTGATATCATTTGTTAAACTACTGCTATCTAAAACTTCGCCATCTTTTAAGGCGACTGAGAGAGGTCTTACGACACAATTGGTAATGTTCACCTTGTTATCCTGAACATTTCCTAATACAAGAGTAATATTCTTACTTCTTATCTCTAATGCTGCAATTTCTTTTTCCATAACTATTAATAATTATATTATTAATCATGGTTATTTACAATTAAAAATATAACAAAATCACACCTAAGAATTAGTTAATTTTTAGTAATTATCTAGTATATTTAAAGTAATAAAAAAGACGGCCATAACCGTCTTTTTTGAAAGGAGGATATTATTTAATGAACAAAAACGTTCTATAAATTAACTTAAAAACGTAAATAGTCTACGTTTACATTTGTATCAGCTTTTTCTATTTTAGCAGATTCATTTGCCTTAACCATGTTCAAACCAAAACTAATTGGCAATGCAACTAAAACAGATGAAACTACAAAAATTGAACAACCAATACAGACTTTTTTAAAAACATAATAACCGGCTTTGTGATGATATCTAACTAATTTGTCTTTCATAAAATTTTCTCCTTATTTTAGTCTTTCTAAAATTCTTAATTTTGCGCTTTTTGCACGATGGTTATCAGCTAATTCTTCTTCTCCTGCTATAATTACTTTCTTGTTAACTTCTTTATAATCAGGAGTTTTAATATCTTTTGGATCTATATAATCATTGATTCGATTACCTTCAATTACTGAATATTTTCTATATAAATTTTTTACTATTTTATCTTCTAATGATTGGAAAGATATGACACATACTCTTCCACCAACTTTCAAAGATTTAATAACATCTTCCAAAGCTTTATTTAAAACATTAAGTTCATCATTTACTTCAATTCTTAATGCTTGAAATATTTGCTTTGCAGGATGGCCAATAATCTCTAATTCCTTTTTAGGCTTCGATGCTTTAATAATATCCACTAACTCCAAAGTTGTCTCTATAGGCTTGCTTTCTCGTTTTCGAACAATATTTTTAGCTATCTGGTAAGAATATCGATCCTCACCATATTCTTTAAATACACGATTTAATTCGTTTAAAGAATATGTATTAACAATCTCTTTAGCTGTCAAAGAACGATTGAGATCCATTCTCATGTCTAATGGAGCATCGTATCTGTAGGAAAACCCTCGATAATCTTCATCGAATTGAGGTGAACTTACACCTAAATCAAATAAAGCCCCATCGATTTCTTTAATATTGAGTTCATCTAATACTTCTCTGATATTTTCAAAATTTGTTTTAATTATTTTGAAATTTGAAGATATTTTAGATAATCTCTCAGCACTTGCTTCAATTGCTTCTGCATCTTGATCAAGTCCAATTAACATCCCTTTAGATCCGAGTCTTTTTAATATTTCTGAACTATGTCCAGCTCTACCTAAAGTTAAATCAACATAAATGCCATCTTTTTTAATATTTAAACCATCAATCACTTCGTTAAGTAATACAGGCTTGTGCTCGTTACTTTTCATCTTTTAATAAGTCTTCTGCATCTTTTTCGAAATCTTTTTCATGTTCATCACGATATTTTTCCCATGAATCACTATCCCAAATTTCGAAATGATCAAGTAAACCGATGATTTTAACAGCTTTACCAATACAATACTTTTGAAGTGTCTTGGTTGGAATTTGAATTCTTCCAGCTTTATCTAGTGTTAATTCCACTACTGTTTCAAGAAGAACTCTAAGATGGAGTCTGGCTTTCTCCTTCTCAAATTGAAGATTTTGTAGTTTTAAGAGTGCGTTGTTGAAATCTGATTCTTTGTAGATTGAAATACATCCGTCATATCCCTTCATGAGATATAGTTTTTCTCCAATCTCATTTCTAAACTTACTAGGAATAACAAGGCGGCCTTTATCATCTAGAGAATAATCATAGCTTCCAAGAAACATATTTACACTTTCTCCCACTTTCTTCCACTTGTGATTATATAATATATAAAAAAAAGAATCTTCGCAATACTTTTTGCAAAAATTCTTTTATGATTTTTCGTTGATTCTATCGAATATTTTTCAAACTTGAATACTTAATCATCAAAGTTGATATCTTTTAAAGCATCAAACGCATTTCCACCACTAGATTCTTTCTCTTTTTTGAACTCATCTTCTGATAAAACACGATAACCATCGCCTTTTGGAAGAGTTTCCCCTGGTTTATGAATGTTAAGTGGGATAGATGTTATAAGAAATGAATAAATATAGTTATCTAAATCAATTTCATCATCAACAAAGATAAAATCGTCAGAATCAAGAGACTTAGAATTTGTAAAATACAATTCATCATTAACTTTAATTTTAGTTTTAAATACTTCGCTAGAATAGCTTGAAACAACATCAACATTAAATAAAACATTAACTTTGACAATCAAAGAATGATCAAACTTATTAAGTTCGATTTCACCTTTGCTTGAATTAACACCTTTTAATGTTGAATCAGTTCCATCAACATAATCTTCAAGCAAAGAATTATATTCAACAACTTCGTGATCTTTTATTTGACTAAAATAAATTTTCATAACTACGACCTAATATTTCCATCAAACTTTTCTTTGATGATTGATCTAATTTTTTGATCGGTTGCATTAATTTCTTCTTCTTTTAATGTGTGATCCTTACCATCCAATAAAACATTTATAGCGATAGAAACCTTATTTTTTTCAAGATGTTCCCCTTTATAAATATCAAAAACATGAATTTCACTTATTAATGCATTTCCTTTTTTAATTTCGTTTTTAATGTCTAAATATTTAACGTTATCATTTACAACAAATGCATAATCACGTGAAACTGTTGGATATTTGTTTAACTCGCCAAAATGATTGTTACTAGATTTTGTCTTGAATAGTAAACTTAAATCCATTTCTAAAAGTACAACTTCTTCTTTGTTTAAATCGTATTTGCTCTTTAAAGTTGGATAAATTTCACCGAATACAGCCAATGTTTTTCCATCTAATTTAACGATAGCACTTCTATTTGGATGTAATTCTTTAGAGTCGGAAAGTCTTTCATATTTCAAACGAGTTGGTTGAATATTAAACATATTAAGAATATTTTCAAAAACTCCCTTAACATCGTAGAAATTATAACCAACGCTATTCATTTGATCTTGACCAAACTTTTTCCCAAATAAACAAATTGCAAGGTGGCTACCACTACCTTTTTTATCATTAATTTGAGCTATTTCAAATAAACCAAAGTTTCTATTTTGATGATTAAAATTATATTGAACAGTTCTTAACATTGAGCTTAAAAGATTTGTTCTGATATATTTATGATCCTCAGTTAAAGGATGTAATACTTCATACCCTTCATTTTTGTTAATTAAATTAAATGATTCGCTATCTTCTTTATTTATCAAAGAATAACTAATTATTCTATCCAAACCTTGGCTTAATAAATAATCAGAAATTACTTTTTCGTGTTTTCCAAATCCTGTCATTCCGCCAACCGTTGTTTCCATCATTGGAAGAACCGAATTAATTTTATCAAAACCATTATATCTAATGATTTCTTCGCTTAAATCCGCTTTACCTTCAATATCGATTCTAAATGAAGGAATAATAGCTGTAAATTGCTCATCATTAACGTTCTTAGTTTTTATATATAGCTTATTCAATGTTGAAATAATTGTCTCACTATCGAAAGAAGTTCCTAATCGATTATTAATATATTTGAAGCTACATTGAATTTCTTTATCTTTATAATCTAGAACATTGTATTCTTGTGTTTCAGAAACATTTTTGACTGAAGAATATTTTTTAACTAAATAAGTGACAAGTTCCATTACTTCATTTGTTTGATTTGGATTAATTCCCTTAATAAATCTTTGAGAAGAATCACTAATTAATCCGAGTCTAATGCATGTTTTTCTAATTTGTGGACCATAAAAATTAGCAACTTCGGCTAAAATATTTTTGGTATCTTTTGTTACTTTGCAACATTCGCAAGTCATAACGCCAGCAATACACATTACTGAATCACCACTTGTAACAACTAAATCACCTTTTTTAAGCGAATAAGTCTTGCCATCCATTGCAACGACATCACCTTCGAAGTCATCTTTAACAATTAACTCCTTCTTTGGCAACTTATCAGCATCATACATGTTTAAAGGTTGACCTGATAAAAGCATTGCATAATTTCCAATGTCAACAATATTGTCAATAGATCTAATTCCTTCACTTCTTAGTACTTCTTGAAGCTCTTTTGCCGATTCGTTAATTGAAACATCTTCAAAACATCTAATTGCAAATTGTTTACAATTTGGAGTTTCAGAACCGACTTTATACTGATTAACTACTAAATTACTACTATTATATGAAGGAATTGATACTTCTTTGTTAAACAATGCAGCAATTTCTCTTGCAACATTATATAAAGAATATGCATCACTTCTATTTGCTAAAAGCGATAAATCAAGGATTGTATCATCAAGACCAAGATATTTTAAAACATCTTTTTCTCCAATTGGAGCATCGGCAGGAAGTTCTTCAATTCCTGCAATTTGTTCAGGTCTCAAATTTTTTGGATCAACACCGATTTCGTTTAACGCACAACACATTCCATTGCTTTCGACACCACGAATACATGATTTCTCAATTTTTTTATTTCCTGCAAGAATAGCTCCTGGAAGCGCAACAATTACATTTAAACCTTCTCTACAATTAGGAGCACCACAAACAATTTGGATAACTTCAGTACCAATATCAATTTGATTTACATGTAAATGGTCGCTATCTGGATGCTTTTCGCACTTCAAGATATGACCTATAACGAGGTTTGTTGCTTCTGAAAGATGATTAATGCCTTCAACTTCAATTCCAGCTGATGTCATTTTCTTTGCAATTTCTTCAGGAGTTAAATCACTTATATCAACATATTTACTAATTTCTTTTAATGATACTAACATAAACTACTCCTCGATTTTCTTGTTGAATTGATTGATGAATCTAATATCGTTTGAATATATTCTACGAATATCATCAATTCCATAACGAAGCATAGCGACTCTATCAATACCAATACCAAAAGCAAATCCACTATACTCATCTGGATCATAACCAGACATTTTTAAAACATTAGGATGTACCATTCCTGCGCCTAATATCTCGATCCATCCGCTACCTTTACATGTTGGACAGCCTTTTCCATGACATTTAAAGCATGAAATATCAACTTCAACAGATGGTTCTGTAAATGGGAAATAAGAAGACCTAAACCTTACTTTTGAATCTTTTGAAAACATTTGTTTTGCAAATAATTCTAAAGTTCCTTTTAAACTTGCCATATTGATGTTTTTATCAATTACTAAGCCTTCAACTTGAGCAAATTGATGACTATGTGTCATATCGTCATCATCTCTTCTATAACATTTTCCAGGACAAATAACCTTAATTGGTTTACCATTTGCAAGTCTCATGATTTGAGGTTGCATAGAACTAGTTTGAGTTCTCAATAATAAATTGTCATTAATATAAAAAGAATCTTGCATATCTCTTGCTGGGTGATCTTTAGGTATATTAACTAATTCAAAGTTGTATTCATCACTAACAACTTCTGGTCCATCATGAACTTCATAACCCATGCCAATAAAAATATCTTCAATTTCATGAAGAACTTTATAAAATGGATTTTCATTACCTGATAAATAATTGTTACCTGGAAGAGTAATATCAATTGATTCTTTTTCAAGTTGTTTTTTAAGTTCTAAAGCTTTGGCTTCTTCTAGTTTTTCATTTATAGCACTTTCAACTTGATTTCTAGCGTTATTCACAACTTGTCCATATTTTTTCTTAGCTTCAATTGTTAATTCTTTCATTTTTAACATTAAAGAAGAAATACTTCCTTTTTTAGACAAGTATTTATTTCTAACATCATTAATTTTTTCGATGGTATCAGCTTCTTTAATATCGTTTAAAGCTTCACTAACCAACGATTCTATTTCTTTATCTTCCATATTCTCACCAAAATATATGACTAGCCTTTTAATCCTTCAGCTTGTCTTTGCATATTTTCAACAACAACATCACTAATTTCACCTAATGATTGACCATATTCAAGAATTTTCCATGGTTCATTAGTATGGAAATGAATCTTAATTAAAGTATCATCGCCAACTGCAATTAAGCAATCACCTTTAAAATGGGTTGTAATGTACTCATTAATTTCGTCTTCATTAAGTCCTGTTCCATTAATTAATAATTGAGTATCAAATTTAAATTCTAATTGTTCTGCCATTCTTTTTTTCTCCTTTAAAATAAAAAAGAACTAGTTAGGAGCGAATTACCGCGGTACCATCCTAATTCTTTAAAAAACTTAATTAGCATATTTAACGTATATGTACGGGTTCATCAAACCTGCTCCAAGATGAATTCATAAGCCTTAATCGAAGTATTTCCACCATCAACTTCTCTCTATAAATCAATAAACTTATTACTACTTCTTTTCAACGCATAAAGATTATACCATTAAAAGTTCTTTTTAAAAATTATATTTTTATTGCTAAATATTCTAGAATATTTAAATATTTCTAAAATTATAAAGAACAATTCCAGCAGCTACACCTACATTTAAAGAATCTATATTCTTCATTTCAATAAATACCTTATAATCAGCAATTTCTTGAATTTCTTTTCTTACACCATTTCCTTCATTACCAAAAACATAAATATATTTTTCATTAATATTTTTCTTAAAACTACTAAGATTAATCGAATCTTTTCCAAGTGTGGTTACAACAACCTTATATCCTTTATTTTTAAATTCTTTTAAACTTTCAATGTCAAATGATTCAATATTTAAATTGAAAATTGCACCTTGCGATGCTTGCACTACTTTCTCATTATATTTATTTACCGAATCTTTACTTATTAAAACATTAAAAAATGAAAAAGCTAATGAAGAACGCAAAATTGTGCCAAGATTACCTGGATCTTGTATACAATCTAAGCAAACAATATCACTCGTGGTGCTAATTTTGTCATTCATGAATTTACATACACCAATAACATTTGGAGCCGACTTATTAGCACTTATTTTTTCTATAATGTCTTTAGGGACGATATATTGATCAATATTTTGATTAATGTTGTTAAGATGTTTTGTTGTTAAAACATACGAAAGATTATTGGCATTATTTGCCATTTCAAGAAGATGTTCACCTTCAATAATAAACAACCCTTTTTCTTGTTGCTTTTTATTTTTTCTTAATTCTATGGTTTCAACAACAATTTTGTTTTTTCTACTAGTTAAATACTGAATCATTACTAATTTTATACTCCTTTATACTTTTGAAGTCTTAATGACTTATGAATAGAATCATAATTTGGACAATATTTATAAACAAAATTATAAAAATTATCTGAATGATCATAATAGAAATTATGTGCTAATTCATGAATAATTATTGCATCAATAACTTCCTTTGAAAAATGTATCAAAAATGAATTAATTGTAATATGGTGGGTTCTTTTACTATTACTACCATATCTTGTACTTACAAATCGCGTTGTCAATTTATAAGGAACATTTATCCCCATTAATTTTTCAAAATATCTTAATCTAGTTTCAACATAATTCTTAAAAAACTTATCAGTATCTTTGTAAAACGATTCTTGATTATATAAGATGTGATGACCATCAATTGTGATAAATCTGCCTGTAACATCTTGCTTTTCGCCATAAACATAGCAATATTCATCATTCATAGGCGATTCTACCACCGGTTTTTTCCTAGTTTTATGATTTGATATAACCTTTTCTAAATACTCAATACTGCAAGAATATGGGCATCTAATCTCATAAAAACCATCCTTGACAGTCCATCTTATTGACTTAATATGTTTTCTTTCAATTGTTGAAAGATGTTTTTCTCCATTTATGTTTAAATAGACTTCTTTTTTCATATGGAATTATTATAAATAAATCAATATAATATTCAAAGCAACGAAAGGGAATTTATGGAAACTATTATTGTAAGTGCTTGTTTATTAGGTGATAAATGTCGTTATGATGGGAAAGATAATTATAATGAAAAAGTTAAATTTTTAAGAGAACACTTTAATATTGTTCCTGTTTGCCCTGAAGTTTTAGGTGGTATGTCAATTCCTAGAACACCTAGCGAAATTAAAAATAATGTTGTATTAAATAAAAATGGAAAAGATGTGACGCATTGCTTTAAAAAAGGTGCCGACTCTGTTTTAAATGTTGTTAAATATCTCCATATTAAAAAAGCTGTTCTAGTTGATCACTCCCCTTCTTGTGGAGTTAACCAAATATATGATGGTAACTTCAATAATAAATTAATTGATGGCGAAGGCTACACAACTAGAGAACTCAAAAGAATTGGAGTTGAATGTTTTACAATTGATGAAGCTGAAAAGTTAATTGAACCAACAATTAAAGAAACTTTTGCAATTAAAGAAGCCGAACAAAAAAAGAGAGAAGAAGAAAAAGCTGCTAAAATTGCAAAAAATACCGAATATTCAAAGTTAAATAATAAAAAACCTGCAAACAAAGATTATCGTTATTATCATAAGAAAATAAAAAAGCATATTAAACATGACTAAGTCTAGATTAATAATTTTAAAAATATCTATAACGGCTTTGATGACCGCTTTAATTTATGTAATTACAGCGTTTTTGCCAATACCATATGCAGGTGGTTCTGGCTATTTAAATTTTAGTGATGGATTGATTATGTTCACTACTATTTTCCTTGGACCAATCGAAGGAATTTCATCTGCAATTATAAGTTGTTCATTAGCGGATTTAACTGCAGGATCAGCAAATTTTATTCCTTTTACAATTGTTGCAAAAGGACTTGAATCACTTAGTTGTTATTTTTTGTTTAAGCTTTTAAAAAATCATAAAATTATGAAATACTTAAGTTGTTTAATTGCTCCACTATTTATGGTTTTGACATACATGATTGCTTATCTAATAATGTTTGGAAAAGAGTATTTAGTAAACTCATTATTTGACTTAATTCAAGGCATTGCCGGAACAATTTTATCTATAGTACTTTTAAAAGCATTTGAAAAAATTAATTTAAATATTAAAAAATGATTTTAAAATATGCAACTATTCAATAGGAATTGAAATTTTTAAAATAAAATCATCAGGATTTTGATGAATAAATTCATCGGTAATATATTCTTCGATAACGTCGCCAATAATTTTTAAATTGTTATCTTCTATAAATTTTACTATATCCTTATATATATAATCAGTTTCACCATAATTTCCAAAAGCATAACAAATAATGTATTTTCCCTTTTTTAGATAATAGTTTGCGTATTTTTTCTCTTTAACGTGAAAGCATAAAGATTCAACAATCTCAATTTTATTATCAATAATATTTTCTTTTTTCTTTAAATAGGAAAGAGTAAAAATTAATGGTATCCCTCTTTCTTCTATTTTCTGATAAAAAGAAATTATTTGTTCATCTTTTAAATTATCTTTACTACAATTTATTCTTTCTCCAACAAAAAATGGAATAT
>CAVGUA010000085.1:0-12634 GCA_963632335.1 Parabacteroides goldsteinii | reverse complement strand
AAAGTAATATTATTCAAGCATATAAAACTAGCAGTAATTTGATTAATCAATTCATTTTGAAAATAAGAAGTTGTTAATCCGTTTCCTTCTTTAACTTTATCATCAATAATATCATTATTTGAAATAACTTTTGGAATAAATCCATCTAATGCACCTAATACATAAATTTCATAAGAACAATCAAAAATAGGCGAAGAAATTACATTAATTGCATCAATAAATTTTTCTTCTTTTACATCGTGGTCTTCTAAAATAGTTTTAAAATCAATAGTATAATTGGCATCGTTTTCTAACTCATAAAAGTCATGTAAATACTTAATTATTTCAATATCATTGTCTTCTGGATTATTGCTTTTATATGATTCATATATCTCATCAAATTTAGAATTAATATTATTTAAAATATATCTTCCAGCTTTCGTATCAATTAATGATTTTTTCTCATTAAAATTTATAGGCAATCCAAAATATTTTGCATAGATTTTTAAGTAAAAACCATATGTTTTGGAGTTACAATAAATCAAAAAGTCGCTTGGTCGCTGTCCTTTAGAAATCTTCGATGCAATCTCATTTAATGCATACTTGACTTCATCATCAACATTTGTGAAGTTTAAAATGTCATGCGTGACACAAGGCAAACCAAGATTGGAAATTTTTAAAAAACTATATCGGTTCCCGTCTATTTTACTAATAATGGCTTTAATTTCAGGATCATCTTTAGAATAGCCAACAAAGATAATATTTTTATCTTTATAAAGGTTTAAATAAAGATCATCCACAATAACTAAATTCTCATCATAGAGCCATTTAAAATTCGCATTTTCTTTATAACCAGCACACAAAAACCTTAGATACTTCTTAGCAATTTCATATGTGACACCATCATGTTTCATTAGTGATTTAATGGTTTTTTCATTATATGTTCCAAAAAATTCTCCAAGAACTGTCTCTTTGGTTTTATATTGAAAAGAAATATCTAAATTTTTGGTTTTTTCTATAAGAAAATATGACTCTAATTCATTAGGCCCGATTACAACACTTCCATTAATTAACTTTTTGACGTCTTCATTCATTACTTAAATACCCTAACAGCTTCAATTGCTTTTGCCCATTTTTTATCAATGTTTTCAACGACTTTTTTGCTCATTTTAGGGGTATATTCTTTCTTATATCTATGAATCTTTTTAATATCATCGAGTGATTTCCAATACTTATTTTGCAAACCTGCAAGATAAGCAGCCCCTAAAGCAGTAGTTTCTAAACAGTGAGGAAGCATAACTTTACATCCTAAAATATCCGCTTGATATTGCATTAAATAACCATTCGCAGTTGCTCCACCATCAACTTTTAAAACTTTTAATGATTTATCGCATTCTTTTTCCATTGCTCTAACTAAATCTTTTGATTGTAAAGCAATTGAATTTAAAGTTGCTCTAATAAAATGCTCTTTTTTAGTGGCTCTTGTTAAACCAAAAACACCACCTCTACATTCATCATCCCAATAAGGTGCACCAAGACCAACAAATGCTGGAACAACATAAACACCTAATTCATCATCGACTTTGTTTGCGTAAGTTTCGCTATCACTAGCATGTCTAAACATACGCATTTCATCTCTTAACCATTGTACGCAAGCTCCACCAATAAAGACAGAACCTTCAAGAGCATATGTAACCTTATCGCCAATTTGCCACGCAACAGTCGTTAATAAACCATTCTTGCTCATAATTGGTTTATCACCAACATTCATTAACATAAAGCAACCAGTACCATATGTATTTTTTGATTCACCAATTTCAAAACAGTTTTGTCCAAAAAGAGCAGCTTGTTGATCACCTGCAACACCACAAATCTTTAATCCAGGATATAAAGCGGTAGCATCACCAAAATAGTGGCTTGATGGAACGACTTCCGCTAACATACATTTTGGAATACTAAAAATTTTTAAAAGTTCATCATCCCAAGTTAAGGTATTAATGTTAAAAAACATTGTTCTTGATGCATTTGTTATATCAGTTTTAAAGATCTTTCCTTGAGATAATTTATATAAAACCCAAGTATCAATAGTTCCACATAATAACTCGCCATTTTCAGCTCTTTTTTGGCCATCTTTAATATGGTCTAAAATAAATCTAATTTTACTTGCGCTGAAATATGGATTCAAAACAAGTCCAGTTTTTTCATGAATTAGTTCCTTATATTTTGACCACTTATTACAAATTTCTAATGATTGACGAGATTGCCAAACAACAGCATTATAAACTGGCATACCAGTCTTTTTATCCCAGACTATAGTTGTTTCTCTTTGATTAGTTAAACCAATACAATCAATATTATCGTATGTGTAATTGGTTTTTGCTAAACAATCATTAATAACGTCTAAAACTGAAAGCCAAACATCTAAAGCGTTTTGTTCTACCCAACCATCATTTGGAAAGAAACACTCAACTTCTTGTTGGGATTTGTAAATAATCCCTCCATCATGATCGAAAAGCATTGCTCTAGTTGATGTTGTGCCTTGATCGATAGCTAAAATGAATTTTTTTGTCTCTGCCATTGTTTAATTCTCCTTGAGTATATTTTCTTTATTTGTTAACAAAGCTAATTGCTTTGTAAGAGGCGAAATTCTAATATAAACATCAATATAATCTCTTAAAAACTGTCCTGTTAACTTCCTGATTTCTTTTTTACGTTCAGCAGGATAATTCTCAATTTTTTCTAAATAAGCACGACGATTTTTCCCTAGATTTAAAAATAATTCATTTACTGTTTTTGTCTTTTTTAAATCAACCATTACAAAAATAAAATCTATAAAATCTTCAAGTTGCTTTAAAGTCATTTTAGTAATCCAAACATTAAAGACTTCTTTAAATGCTTGTGATGCTCTTGTTAAAGTCTTAACTTTTAATAATTTTCTATAATCATCAGGATTAAGTTGCCAAGATAAAACATCATGAGCAAAAATTGAAAAGTTCGTGCTTTTAACAATAGTATGTTTTGGATATGTATCAAAAACACAACCTACAACATCATCACTAGGTACAATCTTTTTAAGCTTTTTCTTATATTTTTTATAATCGAAAGTATCATTAGGAAAACCATTTCCATCAAGGTTGTAGCAAATAATAACCTTTTCTTTTAATTCTTCTGGTAAATTAAAGAAAGCATAATAAGCCAAATTGCCACCTTTTGAGTGTCCTATAACATAATAATTATGCTCTTTATCTTCTTCTAATATTTCTTTTAGGTATTCACTTGCTAATTTTTGAGAAGGTATCTCTCCGCCTAAAGCAGTCAAAATATCTTCTTTCCATCCTGGAATAGTATTATCAGTTCCTCTAAAAATAACAAATCTAAGATCATTTATTTCATAAACCATCGCATAAAATTGCGTATTTTTAGATTTTGAAAAAATATTTCTAATTTTTGTTATTCTTAAATCTTCATATCTTTTTGTTCTTAAAACATCAGTAAAAAAATTATAGTAAACAACTGGACCAGAAAGATAACTCATAGACATCTTTTTTCTGATTTCATGTTCCTTAAAAGCGTTTAAAGGAATTTTATCGTTCCAAATGTCATATTTTTCAATAACACCTGAAGCGCTCATATAATCAGCATAGCAAAGACCAGTCAATACCAAAATATCTGCATCATTTAGAGACATTTCTTTAAAAGACTTATCAGAGTATTTTTTAAGATAATCTTGTGCTATTACTTTTTGTTCCATAAATCTATTTTAATTCTTTTGTTGCTATTACATTGATCCCAGTATCGCAAACATTTTCAATTAATATTTGATGCATTTTAACTGGGAATTCTACTGAAACTTTATTAATTTCATGCATAACATCAAATATTTTTTCTTTTGGAATTGCTCCATCAGTTTTACAAGGAACAACTCTATAATCTGGATTCCCTACAACCTTACAAGTTGAAGTTACTGTTCTAACAGGATGAGTTGATTCTTGCTTTACATAAGTTGCACCTCTTGGGCACTTATTTCCACTTATATTTCCATTATCATCGACAGTGACTTTGCAGCCATTTGGACAAATAATACATGTAAATTCTCTCATGACTAGTTTTCCTCCACTGATACTGTGACTTCATTAATATTTTCGAAATCAACATCTTTTAAAACAACCTTTTCCATTTCAGACGGAATAATTGTTGGTTTAATTTGTTTCTTTAAAACAGTTTCTCCATCTTTAACATAAATAGTTACATTTTTCATAGGTTTTCTAACTCTAAATGCAAATGTGACTTCTTTTGTTTCATCAGTGACTTTTATTTCATTAGGTAATACATATCCTAAATTATTACCTGCAGTTGCAGTAATAACTTTATATACTTTTCTATTTGGATTTTTAATATATTCAGCAGCATTTTTACCTGCTCTTGTACCTTCCTCACTAACAAAATCAACAAGATCATGAACATGTAAAACATTACCACAAGAAAATACACCTTCTATTGTTGTTTCAAGATTTTGGTCAACTTTTGCACCCTTTGTTCTTAAATTTTCTTCAGCACCTGCTTGTGCTAAAAGAACATTAAATGGATAAAGTCCAACAGAAAGAAGTAAACAATCACATTTAATAATTTGCTCTCTTCCTTTAATTGGTTGAAGTTTATCATCGACATCACAAATTTCAATTGCTTCAAGTTTGTCTTTTCCAATAATTCTTGTAACAGTATTATGAAGTTTTAATGGAATATTAAAATCTTGCAAACATTGAACCATGTTTCTATTTAAACCATTACTATATGGCATTAATTCACTAACACCGATGACTTTGCAACCTTCTAAAGTCATACGTCTAGCCATAATTAAACCAATATCACCACTGCCTAAAATATAAACATTTTTACCAACTAAATATCCATCAATATTAAGATATTTTTGAGCAAGACCAGCAGTAAAAACACCTTTTGATCTATCGCCAGGAATTAAAATTTGACCTCTTGTTCTTTCATTACAACCAGCAGCAAAGATAACTGCTTTTGCTTGAACTTGAGCAACACCATCTTCTCCATTTGCATAAGTTACAACTTTAGATTTACTAATTGATAAAACTAAAGTGTCGAGTTTAGCAACTAAATTTCTTTTGTGGAATTCTTCAATGAATCTATAAGCATATTCAGGACCAGTAAGCTCTTCTTTAAAAGTATGTAATCCAAATCCATTATGGATACATTGGTTTAAAATACCACCCAATTTATCTTCTCTTTCAAATACGATAATATCTCTAACACCATTATCATAAGCAGAAATTGCAGCAGCAAGTCCGGCTGATCCACCACCAATAATTGCGAGTTCAATTTGTTTCATAATTAACGACCCTCCTTGCTACTTTGTACACAAATATTTGTTCCTTCATCACCAAAATTAATTTCAGTAACATCTTTATGAAGTTCTTTTGCAAGAATATGAACAACTGTCATTTGACAAAATGCTCCTTGGCATTTTCCAAAACCAGCTCTTGTTCTCTTTCTAACGCCTTTAACAGTTGTTGCTCCACAATTTCTATTAATTGCATCAACAATTTCGCCCTCACTAACTTTTTCACATCTACAAACAAATTTCCCAAATCTTGGATCTTCTTTAATCAATGCGTTATAAGAATTTAAATCCATTTCTTTTAAATTCTTATGTGGTTTTATACGAGCATTAAATTTTGAGTTGACTGATAATTTAAGTTTTTCAGCAACAGCATTTGCAACATATTCACCAATTGCAGGAGATGAAGCAAGTCCTGGAGACATAATTCCAGCAACCAAGAAAAATCCTGGATTTTCTTTGCTTTCTTCAATGATAAAATCATCTCTATCGTTATTAGCTCTTACACCAGCAAATCCTTTAATTGTTTGAACATAAGGAACATTTTCCACGAGTGATTTTGCTTTTTCACGTAAGAAACTGTATGTTTCTGTATCGCAAGATGTGTCGTTTGGTTCGCTAACTGTAGCACTTGGTCCAACAATATAGTTATATGAAGTTGTTGGCGAAACCAATACACCTTTACCAACTTTTGATGGACACATAAATAACGTATGTTTTACAAAGTTTGTTTTAAAGTGGTCAAGTAAAATATATTCACCTTTAGTTGGAACTATATGGAATGATGGCTCTTCTACGTATTTAGCAACAACTTCGCTATTAACACCAGCCGCATTAATAACATATTTTGATTTATAAACATTTCCATGTTGATCTTCTAATGAATAGGTCCCATCTTTTTCATGTGTGATTTTTTTAATTTCAGTATTGAGACTTAAATGAACGCCATTATCCATGGCATTTTCCATGAGTGAAACTGTTAAATTAAATGGCGAAACAATTCCAGCATCCTTACATAATAAACTTCCTAATATATTCTGATTTATATTAGGCTCAATCGCTATTGTTTCATCCTTGCTCAAGAGTTTTGCATCAACGCCATTGATATCAGCTCTTTCTTTTAACGCTTTTAAAGTTTCTAAATCATCTTCATTTAAAGCAACTGTTAAAGAACCAATTTTATTAAATGGTACATCAAGTTCTTTACAAAGTTCTGGCATCATTTTGTTACCAAGAACATTAAATTTAGCCTTGAGTGTTCCAGGTTTTGGATCATACCCACTATGAACAATAGCACTATTTGCTGAGCTTGTTTCATCTCCAACATCGCTATGTCTTTCAACGACTAAAAAACTGCCTTTATATTTTGATAAATACCTGGCAATTGAACAACCAATTACGCCACCACCAATTATGACAGCATCATACATGATTTCATGTTCCATTTTCTATTTGTTATCCTTTCTATTAATAGAATCATTTTTTGTAAACCCATGAGGATAACGTGCATGCAATTTGTCTAAATTATATTGAGCACATTCTTCAAGAGTCACCCCTAAGCCTGAACAAGTTTCAGCAATATACCAAAGCACATCGCCGAGTTCATCTAAAAGTTTCTCTTTATTTAGTTCGTGACCTTGAAAACGATTTTTCTTGACGAGATCACAGCATTCGCCACATTCTCCTGCAAGACCTAAAACCCCATTTAGGATTAAATCTTTTCTTCCATCTTCACTCACTAAATCATAAGCCGCTTTTTGATAAGTGTTAAAATCTAGTTTTTCTTTTTCCATTCGCTACTCACCAATCTTCTCAAAGTCTTCAACGCCATGTTTGCATATTGGACATACAAAGTCTTTTGGAAGTTCCTTTCCTTCATAAACATATCCACAAATCTTACAACGCCATCCAACTTTCTTAACTTCTGTTATAACTGGTTTTGGTTTTATAAAATCTAGATAATATGAATAAGTTACACTTTCATCATTATTTAATTGTTTACCATCGCTTTGTTCACAAATAAACCCATAATGACTTCCTAAGTCAATAACATCTACGACTTTTAAAGAAATATAAGAATTTGCAAAATGAGAAAGATATGGTAAGCCATTACTTGAAAGTGCATAGTAATCAAAATCGCAGAATTTATCAACATTTCTGCCACTTTGGAAACCGAAACGTTTAAAAATTTCGAATGGGCAATATTTCGTTAAAATTGAAAGATTTGCCATTTTTGTATTTTTAAGAATTTCAGCAGTATAGTTTTGTTTATTAACAGAAACCATGATTTTATCACTTGAAATTTGATTAACAGCATTAATTATACAACCATTGAATTTATCTTCATCACTTTTTGTTGCTAAAACATATAATCCATAATTGATTTTAAAAAGTGGGTTGCCATTGACCTCTTCTTTTTTAAAATCTTTAGCAAATTCTTTAACCATTCCTTTAAGATCATCAAGTTGATTTTCTTTAAGCGAAGATTTTATTGAAACCGATTTATCTAAAATAGTCATGTTTTTCATACTTGAAAAAATCGTAGTTAATAAATTCTTTGCAGTTGGTGCCCAACTTCCATTTTCAACAATTGCAACTTTTCTATTTTGAAGATTATGATATTTTAAATCATTAACAAATTCTTCCATTGGAGTAAATATTCCAGCATTGTATGTTGTTGAAAGAATAAATAAATGTGAATATTTAAAAGCTTCAGCAACTAAATATGATTTATCAGTTTTACTTACATCATAACAATGAATATCTTTAATTCCTAAAGAAGCAAGTTCATCGCAAACAATTGAAGCTGCTTCAGCAGTATGGCCATAAACTGATGCATAAACTACTAAAACACCCTCCTTTTCAGGAACATAAGTGCTCCATAATTGATATTTATTTAATATAGTTCCAAGATCTTTTCTCCAAATTGGTCCATGAAGTGGACAAATTGTTTCAATCTTTACGGTAGAAGCTTTTTTAAGTGCGGCTTGAACTTGTGGGCCATACTTACCGACAATATTAGTGTAATATCTTCTTGCTTCATCAAAGTCAAATGAAGTTTCATCAGCAAATAAATTCCCACTTAGTGCACCAAATATGCCAAAAGCATCAGCCGAAAATAAAGTTTTTGTGGTCATATCATAAGTCATCATAACTTCTGGCCAATGAACCATTGGAGCAAAAACAAAAGTTAATTTATGTTCTCCAAGATCTAAAGCTTCCATTTCCTTTACTATTTGAATCTTATTTTGTGGAAGATCCTCAAAATAATTCTTTAACATGTTTAAAATCTTATCATTACAAACAATTGTAGTTTCAGGATGTTTTAAAAGTAGTCCTTCAATTGTTGCAGAATGATCTGGTTCCATATGATTAATAATCAAAAAATCAAGTGGACGTCCATCTAAAACATCTTTTACTTTCTTAAAAAATGTACTAGATACACTTTCATCAACTGTATCAAGTAAAGCAGTTTTTTCATCAAGGATTATGTAGGAATTATAAGAAGCACCATTTGTTAATGGATAAACATTTTCAAATAATTCAAGTCTTCTATCACTTGCACCTACATAGAATGTATCTTTAGAAACTTCTCTTTTTGTGAACATTTTATTTCTCCATTTCCTTTTTATATTGTTCTTGCTCTTTTTTCCAATATTCTCTTTCTTCGTCGGTTATATCTCTAATTTTCTTAGCTGGATTTCCTGCGTATACTGCGTGACTTTCCAAATTATGAGTAACAACAGATCCACTTCCAACTACAACATCATCTTCAATAGTCACACCTGGATTTATAATGACTCCAGCACCAATAAATACATCATTGCCAATATGAACAGGTAAACCATATTCAAGTTGACTATTTCTAACACTTGCATCAATTGGATGAGATGCAGTTGTAATAATTACTCTAGGCCCAAAGAATACATTATCTCCAACTACAACTTCCGCAACATCTAAAATAGTGCAGCCAAAGTTAGCATAAAATGATTCTCCAACAGTAATATTTGAACCATAATCACAATAAAAAGGTGGCTCAATATATAAGTATTTGCCTGTTTTCTTGAAAAGTCCTTTTAAAATATATCCTCTTCTTTTACCATCTCTCCAACTAGTCTGATTGAATTCTTCAAGCATGCTTCGACTTTGTCTACGAGCATTCAAGAGTTCTCCATCACTTGCTAAATATAATTTTCCGCTTAGCATTCTTTCTTTATTCGTCATAAAATTGCCTCCTTAATTATTTTCTTAATAATTTAGCTTTTTCTTTATTTTCCTTTGTTACACGATATGAATCATGAATTTTTGAAATCGCCTTGTTAACTATTATTTTATCAAGATTACTTTCCTTAAGAAACATAAATGTTTCTTCTTGATAAAAAATATATAACTCACATATTAGCCAACTTTCAACCATTTGAACATAATATGCATTATCATTTTTAAATAATCTAAAAATATTAGATAAATTCTCCCTGTTTTTTAGATATTTAAAGCAAATTAAATAAGCAAGTCTTCTTATATATTCATTTTTATCTTTTAAGAAAGATTTTAAAGTTGGATATATTTCATTAAAATTCTTATCAAAAGAAATATATTGATATGTCGAATCTGTAACTGCCCAACCTATATATTCATCCTTATTTTTTAATATAAAATCGATTCCTTCATTAAATGTTATTGTATTAGAAATACCTATTAAAAAATATATAAGTCTTAACTCAAAAATATTATCGATTTTATACTCGTTTAGATTAAGATTTTTATATTTTTTCGCCAGCTTTTTTAATGATGGAATTGGAATACCTAAATATTCATCACTGATTCCTAAAATATTCCCACTCAATCGTGATTTTTTCATTCTTGAAATATTAAAAATTTCATCTAATAAATCATTGTAATTTTGCATACAATAATTATATAACGTGCAATTAAATTCCATTACTAAAAATTATCATTTAAAATAGTAATATAAAGGAGAATTTGACTATGTATACACAATTAAAATTTTATAAGTGTCAGCTTTGCGGAAAAGTAATTGAAGTATTAACAGATCCAACTGTTGCCACAATATGTTGTGCAAAAGAAATGTATCGTTTAATTCCTAACAAAAATGATGGAGCAGTCGAAAAACACGTTCCAGTTGTTTCAATTGATGGAAATAAAGTTCATGTAGAAGTTGGTTCTGTTTTACATCCAATGACTGATGAACATTCAATTGAATGGATAATTCTTCAAACAGATAAAGCTGTTTATAGAAGAAATTTAAAACCACAAGGCAAACCAATTACAGATTTCTTGCTTGTAGCCGATGAAAAACCACTTTCGGTTTATACATATTGTAACTTGCATGGTCTTTGGGAAACCGAATTATATAACAAATAAAATTCTGCTAAGTTATATTTTATTTTTGATAAAGCTGCTAAGAAACAAAATATCTTAACAGCTTTTGCTGATTACATTCAGCATTTTATTAACTTTTTTGCTGATTACATTCCACATTTTATTAACTTTTTTGCTGTGGGCATTCAGCATTTTCCTAGATATTTTTGCAAAAGCAAAATAAATGTAGTAAAAAATAAACATTCCATATAACACTATTTCATCTAATGTAAAATAAAAAGACCGATACAAATCATATCAATCTTAGTAATCATATCTGGGGCGAAATACGGGGATCGAACCCGTGAATGCTTGGTTCACAGCCAAGTGAGTTAACCGCTTCTCCAATTTCGCCATCGCTTTATTATGATATTATAAAGTCACCCCAAAAGCAAGGATTTTAAAAATCACCAAAATAAAGAAAAATTTAAGAGATATTAACGTATTAACCAACAAATAATCCGTTATCGATTTTCTCTAAAACACTCACTAATGAAAGCATTGTATCTTCTTCGTTTTCTGCGCAAAGAAGCATTCCATTACTTTCAACCCCTCTAAATTTATGAGGTTCTAAATTAACAATTGCGCAAACTTGTTTTCCAACAACATCTTCAGGTTTGTAATACATTGCAATACTTGAAACTATTTGTCTTTGAAACTCTCCAAAATCAACTTGGAATATTAAAAGTCTATCAGCATTAGGGTGTTTTTCACATTGAGTAATAGTGCCAACTCTAATATCTAATTTATCAAATACATCTAAACTACAAATTGGTTTTAATTCCATAAACTTATTTCCTTTATTAATAATTATTAAGTAAATACTAACTTAATTTTCTTACAACTTCAAATAAGTTCGAATTCTTCTTAACCTCATTTTCGTTTCCAATTACACATAAATTAGATTCATCAATTAATTCTTTAATTACTGGAGCGAATGATTTTAAATCTTCATTTGTTGTAGATAATAATTCTTCTCTATATTTCAAAATATCATCATAAGTAATACCTGTGAAAAGTCTACTAAACGCTAAAATTCCTGCATTTTTAGCATGTAAAACACGCGTTCCATTAGAAATTGCACCGATTTTAAGCTTAAGTAAATCATCATCGTTATAGTCCATATTTTCAATAAATTCAGGAATCTTTTTATAAGCTTCATCTGTTTCTTTAATATGTGGATCTCTATATGAAGTGATTGACATTCCGTTTTTAAGATTAAGGCTAAACATTGCACCATATGCTCCGCCTTTAACACGAATATTTTGCCACATATAATCAATACCTAACGCATTTGATAAAACATCCATTTTTCCAGTATAAGAAATGTTGAATTTTTCAAAATTCATAGTGCGTGCAACGAAGTTAATTGCAGCTTGGCAAGTAATTCCTTCCTTAACACTTGCTTCGTCAAATTTTTCTTCATTTTTTGAATTTGAGGCGGGTTTTGACAATAAATTTTTAAAAAGTTCATCCGTGCACTTTTTAAAATTATCTTTATTTTTCTCTTCAAGAGTAGCAAAACTTAAGAAATTTTCTTTTACAAATATTGATTTCATTATCTCTTTTAAATCTTTAATTAAACTATCTTTTTTAGCCTCAAAATTCTTATATAAATCGTTAATAAAATCAATATAACCAACGCCATTACATTCATCATCGATATAAGTCTGAATTGAATAGTTTCTTCTTGATCTTGTTAAAGCTAAAACATGTCCATAATCAACTGCACTATCAAGTCTAGATTTTTCACTTCCAACCACTTCTAAAATCTTTTTCTCATCAAAAACGATATCATTAATAAATTCTAATGATAAATCTTTTGCCAATTCTAAATTTTCTTTTAAAGTTGAAAAACTAAATCCCATCAATAAAACAAATTTCTTTTCTTTTAAATGGGTATACATA
>CAVGUA010000084.1:0-10937 GCA_963632335.1 Parabacteroides goldsteinii | reverse complement strand
TTATTCAAAGAACATTATTAATTTCATTAAAGTCATTTTAAAAAATAATCGTGGGTATTACCTTTATAAAATTTTTAAAGAAACTTTGATGAGATTTGATGACTATCTTTCAATTGAGCAAGGAATAATTTATTCTACGATTCCTTTAACTAATAAAGAAATTTTAAAAGTTACTGATGCAATCGAAAGAAATACGAATAAAAAAATCGTTCTTAAAAATGTAATTGACCCTTCAATTATTGGAGGAATTAAAGTTGTTTTAAAAAACGATATATATGATGCTTCAATTTTATCCCGAGTTGATGCATTAAAAGATTCATTATTAAAGAAAGGAAATTAAGTATGGATATTAAAACTAGAGAAATTTCTTCATTAATTAAAGAAGAAATTAAACAATTTAGTAAAAAAATAGAATATAGCAACGATGTTGGAACAGTTGTTACAATTGGGGATGGAATTGCTCTTGTTTATGGTCTTGATAATGCCATGCTTGGTGAACTTTTGATGTTTCCACATGATGTTTTTGGTATGGTTATGTCACTTGAACCAGAATCTGTCGGGGTAGTTTTATTAAGTGATACACAAGATGTTGTAGAAGGCGATATTGTAAAAAGAACTGGTAAAGTTGTTGAAGTTCCTGTAGGTGATGGACTTTTAGGTAGAGTTGTAAATGCTTTAGGACAACCAATTGATGGTGGAAGTCCAATTGAATATACAAAAACTATGCCAATTGAAAGGCTTGCTCCTTCAATTATGAAAAGAAAATCAGTCAGTGAACCTTTAGAAACAGGTATTAAAGTTATTGATGGACTTATCCCAATTGGTAAAGGTCAACGTGAACTTATTATTGGTGATAGACAAACTGGTAAAACAGCTATCGCTATTGATTCAATTATTAATCAAAAAGATAAAAACGTTAAATGTGTTTATGTTGCAATAGGTCAAAAGAATAGTAGTGTTGCAAGAATTGTTGAAAAGTTAAAACAAAGTGGTGCAATGAGTTATACAACCGTTATAAATGCAAGTGCTAGTGAGATTGCGCCTTTGCTTTACATTGCTCCATATGCTGGCATTACTATGGCTGAAGAATGGTGCAACAATAAAGAAGATGTTTTAATTGTTTTTGACGATTTAAGTAAACATGCTGTTTCTTATCGTGCTTTATCATTACTTTTAAAACGTAGTCCAGGTAGAGAAGCATATCCAGGCGATATTTTCTACTTACATTCAAGATTACTTGAAAGATGTTGCAGATTAGATCCTTCAATTGGAGGAAGTATTACTGCTTTGCCAATTATTGAAACTCAAGCAGGTGATATTAGTGCCTATATTCCAACTAATGTTATTTCAATTACTGATGGGCAAATTTTCTTAAGTGATGATTTGTTTAATATTGGTCAGCGTCCTGCAGTAAATACTGGACTTTCAGTTTCTCGTGTTGGTAGTGCTGCTCAATTTAAAGCTACTAAAAAAGTTAGTTCATCTTTAAAAATGAAACTTGCAAATTTTAGAGAACTTCAAAGTTTCTCGCAATTTGGAAGTGATTTAGATGAAAGTACTAAGAAAATAATCCATCATGGCGAAATTTTGATGGAAGTTTTGAAACAAAAACAATATGACCCTTATCAAGTAGATAAGCAAGTTATTGAAATTTTTGCTGCTCAAAACGATTATTTAGATGATTTAGAAGTTAAAGAAGTAAAATCATTTTTAGAAGATTTATATGGTTATATTCAAAAATTTAATCCTGAAATTATTGAAAATATTATAAAAACGAAAGATATTCGTAAACCTGAAAGAGATCATTTACGAGAAGTCATTGCAAAATTTAAGAAAGAAAGAAGTTTAACAAGTGGCCCAAAGCTTAGCTAGAGTAAAACACCGTATCTCTGCGGTTGAATCCACACGTAAAATAACTAATTCAATGAAATTAGTTAGTAGTGTGAAATTACGTAAAATGAATAAAATTGTAACACTCCAAGCTTTTTATTTTAAAGCTATGGATCGAGCTTTAAGTGACGCAATTTTTTATAATAATCTAAATAATGATAATCATTATGAGTCTGTTTTTTTAGAAGAAAATAAAAAAGCAAAGAAAAAACTGTATATTATTGTTTGCTCTAATATGGGTTTATGTGGAGCTTATAATAATGATGTTATTAAATATTTCAAAAAAATATATAAAAAAGGCGACGAAATTATAATCATTGGCGAAAAAGGATATTTAAATTTACAAAAAGAAAAAGATTTGAATATTGAAACAAAGTTCCTTCATATTCGAAACAATTTCACTCTTGGAACAACTCGTGTCTTATGTGATTTTGTTATGAGCAAGTATGAAACAGGTGAATTTAGTGAGATTTCGATGGTTTATTTAAAGTATAAAAATTCAATTTCGTTTGTTCCAACGACGTTGAGGTTATTGCCATTAATTCCTAAAGAAAATAAAAATGCTGTTTATTCGCCAATTTATGAACCTAGTAAAGAAAAAGTATTAGAAACGATTATCCCACAGTATTTAAATTCATTAATTTATGGAAATTTATATAGTGCATTTTTAAGTGAAGAGTCAAGTAGAAGAAATTCTATGGATGCAGCAGATAAAAGTGCGAAAGATTTAGTTGATAAATTAACACTTGAATATAACAAAGCAAGACAACAAGAAATTACTCAAGAAATTACTGAAGTTGTTAATGGAAGTAAAGCAGTAAAATAGGAGGTCAAGTATGAAATTAGTAAGAGAGAAAGAAGAGAATTTAGAAGTCAAGAGTGGAAATAATGATTTTGGTTTTATTACTCAAGTTGTTGGTCCAATCGTTGATGTTTGCTTTCCTGAAGGAGGGCTTCCAGAGGTTTTAACTGCTTTAAAAATACCTCTTCCAAATGGGCAAGAATTAATTACTGAAATAGAACAACATATTGGAGATGATACAGTTCGATCTGTTGCAATGGGTCCAACAGAAGGTCTTGTAAGAAGAATGAAAGTAATTAATTTACATCATCCAATTAGTGTTCCGGTTGGCAATTGCACTTTAGGAAGAATGTTTAATGTTTTAGGAAAACCAATTGATGAATTACCTATTACAGATGAACTTAAAAATGCAAAAGAAATGCCAATTCATAGAGAACCACCTGCATTTAAAGAACAAGTTACTAAAGCTGAAATGCTTGAAACAGGTATAAAAGTTATTGATTTACTTTGCCCATATGTTAAAGGTGGTAAAGTTGGTCTTTTTGGCGGAGCTGGTGTTGGTAAAACCGTTTTAATTCAAGAATTAATTCATAATATTGTTACTGAACAACATGGTATTTCAGTTTTTGCTGGAGTTGGAGAGAGAAGTCGTGAAGGTAACGATTTATATAACGAAATGAAAGCAACTGGTGTTTTAAGTAAAACAGCCTTAGTTTTTGGACAAATGAATGAACCACCAGGAGCAAGAATGAGAGTTGCTTTGACTGCACTCACAATTGCTGAACACTTTAGAGATGCGATGAATATGGACGTTTTATTTTTCATCGATAATATTTTTAGATTTACTCAAGCTGGTAGTGAGGTTAGTGCTTTAATTGGTCGTATGCCAAGTGCTGTTGGATATCAACCAACATTAGCTACTGAAATGGGCCAACTTCAAGAAAGAATTACATCAACTAAAAATGGTTCCATTACCTCAATTCAAGCAGTCTATGTTCCTGCAGATGACTTTACAGATCCTGCACCTGCAACTACATTCTCACATCTTGATAGTAAAACAGTTTTAGATAGAACAATTGCATCTTTAGGTTTATATCCTGCAGTCGATCCTCTTGGATCTTCATCAACAATTCTTGATCCAAATATTATTGGACAAGAACATTATGATGTTGCTCGCGGAGTCCAAGCAATTTTACAAAGGTATAAGGAATTACAAGATATTATCGCGATTTTAGGTATTGAAGAACTTGGTGAAGATGATAAAAAGATTGTTGCAAGAGCTAGAAGAATTCGTAATTTCTTAAGTCAACCATTCCATGTTGCAGAAACATATAGTGGATATAAAGGCGTTTATGTTAAAGTTGAAGATACTGTAAGAAGTTTTAAAGCAATTTTAAGTGGCGCATATGATGATTATCCAGAAAGTGCATTCTTATATGTTGGAACGATTGATGATGTTAAAAATGCAGAAAAGGTAGATAATGAAAAATAAGTTTTTATTTAGAATTATTAGTGCGGATGGGAAAGTATATAGCGATTCTATCGAAGAACTCTATGTTGAGACAAGTAATGGCATAGTTGGTATTTTGTATGGACATTATCCTTTAGTTGCTGCAATTGAAATTAGTAATTTTAGAATTAAAAGAGATAATGAAACGATTTGGTTTGCTATCTCTGGTGGCATTTTAAATGTTGAAAAAAGTACAGTTTACATTTTAGCGGATACTTTTGAACAAGCTGCTGAATTGAATAAAGAACGTATTTTAAAATCAAAAGCTGAAGCCGAAGAGAAATTAAAGAGTTTATCAAAGGAAGATGAGCTTTCTATTAAAAGTGCTGAATTTCAATTAAAAAAAGCACTTAACCGAATTAGACTTGTAAAGTAAAATACATATAGAGGGTAAATTGCGATGAAAAACTTTATATTTATTTCACCACATTTTCCAGATTCTTATTGGAAATGGTGTTTAGCATTAAAAAACAAGGGATTTAATGTTTTGGGCATTGGAGATGCTCCATATAGTGAAATCTCAAATGAGTGCAAGTATTCATTAACTGAATATTATTGTTGCTCAAATATGGATGACTATGAAAATGAAAAGAGAGCTGTACAATATTTTAAAGATAAATACGGCGAAATTGATTTTTTAGAATCAATGAACGAATATTGGCTAGAAAAAGATGCAATGTTACGTCAAGATTTTGATGTTAAAAATGGCATTAGATATAGCGATATCAAAAAATATAAATTAAAGAGCCAAGAAAAGGAATATTTTATTAAAGCTGGAGCAAAGGTCGCAAGTTGGATCGTTGTAAATTCAGTTGAAGATAAACAAAAGGTTATTGATTTTGCTAAAGAAGTAGGATATCCAATATTTGCAAAACCAAACAATGGCGTTGGTAGTCAGCATACCTTTAAAATTAATAAAGAAGATGAAATAGACAACTTCTTTGAAAATAAAGAAAAAGTTGATTACATTATTGAAGAATTCATTAATGGAACAATCGTTAGTTATGATGGAATTTCAAATAGCAAAGGTGAAGTTATTTTTGATGATTCAGAAGTTTTTTCACCATCAATTGCTGCAGTTGCTGAAGGCAATTTAGATGAATTTTATTATTGCCTACCAAAAGTTCCTGAAGATTTGAAACAATTAGGGGAAAGAGTTGTTAAAGAATTTAATGTTCAAAATAGATTTTTCCATATTGAATTTTTTAGAACATTAGAAGATTCAGAAAAATTTGGACCAAAAGGATCTTTAGTTGCACTTGAAGCCAATATGCGTGCTCCTGGTGGATATACTCCAGATTTGATTAACTTTGCAAATAGCGTTTCTTGTTATGATATATTTGCTGATAGTTGTGCATTTGATGAGAATAGAGTCGATTTAACAAAACAAAAATTTTATGCAATTGTCTCAAGCAGAAGATTTAGACTTCAATATGTGCATAGCGAAGAAGAAATATTAACTAAATATAGAAACAATATTTGTATGTATGGAGTTTATCCAGAAGTACTTAGAGATGATTTAGGTGATACATACTACTTTGCAAAATTCTTAACGTATGAAGAAATTCAAGAATTTGACAATTTTGTAAGAGATAAAAAATGATTAGCATCTTGCTAATCATTTTCTTTATCTCCGTTTTGAACTCTAATTGCTTTTATAGAAGCAATTTTTTTATAAATTTCGTCACCCCTTCGAGCATATAAATATAATGCCCAATAATAGAATAATATATCTTGGAATTTAATGAATATATCAACTCTTTTCTTTTTTATTTGATTATATTTATAACCAAAATATTTGCTTAAGAAAAATTCTTCTTGTTCGTTTGATAAATTGTTTTCACTAACAAATGATGCAAGATCAAAATATGGATTATTCATTGCACCATATTCCCAATCTATAAGAACAACATCATTAAATTTAAATAATAAATTATCTTTAACTAAATCGTTATGGCATATTGTCATCGGAGTTTTTGCAAATATTTTTCTTACTTCTTTAAGAACTTTGTTTTCGTAGTTTTCATTTAAATACAAACTACTATCAACCCCATCCTTATAAACCTTAAGTTTATTAAACATCATGTAACCAAATGGGACAACAATGTTGCTTGAATGAAGTTTTTTTAACTTCTTAGCTACATATAAAATTTGTTCGTTTGTAGGGGTATTTACGTATTTTCTAGTCCCATGTACAAATTTAGATATTTTAATCCCATTTTCGGTATTAAAATTTAAAATTTTCTCGGAGATTCCAAGAGGTTCAATGGCTTTATAAAACTTTTCCTCACGTGAAAAATCAAGCGTTGGATCAGCATTTTCTCTAGGTATACGGATAACAAAAGCATCATTAATAAGATAATTTTCATTATTGAATCCTGTGTTTAGATAAGAAGAAGTTCTAACATTCTTCTCCATCGTTTTTTCAAATATTTCTTTAATCTTTTGGTCCATAAATAATATAGGTATATAATACTAAAAAGAGATTGGATTGTTAAGATTAAAAATATGCTAGGAATTATACTATATCGACCTGAAAAACCTGCCAATTTAGGCAATATAATGAGAACGTGTGTTGCTACATCAACAAGACTTTTTATTATAGGTCCTTTATCATTTGAATTAGATGATAAATCTTTAAAAAGAGCAGGAATGGACTATGTTTCTGAACTAAATTTTAAATACTATAAAGACTACAATGAATTCTTTAATGACTTTAAAAACAAGAATATTTTTTATGTTACAAGATATTCAAAAAATGTTTATTCGTTAATGAACTATAAAGATATCACGGATGAAATTTATTTCATGTTTGGCCGTGAATCAACAGGAATCCCACATGATATATTGAGAGAAAATATAACTAAAACTGTAAGAATTCCTATGGCACCAGCTGCAAGAAGTTTGAATTTATCAAATAGTGTAGCAATAGTTTTATATGAAGCTTTAAGACAACAAAATTTCCATGGATTAGCCACTCAAGAAGAAATTAAAGGTAATGATTTTTTAATAAACGAAGAAACTAAAAACGTTTAGCTTCTATTACATATTTACTCATATCATCACGTATTTTATTTATATGATATGTTTCATATTTTCCCATTCGTACTTGACCAAGTGTTGGAGTTTTTTTAAGGTTTGAAACTTGAGTGTAGATTACATCTCCATCATTAACTTTAGCTAAAAATAAAGCTAATTCACAGGCGAATTGGATAATATTGTCACTTGGATTATTATTAAAAATAATTAAGTGAGGCCCGTGTGATTTATTTATATGTAAAAAATAATCAGATTTATTTGCTAAATTAAATGTAAGTTCATTATTTTGATTGCTATTTTTCCCAAAACCAATTTTTGTTCCTTCAAAAATAACATACGAAGGCTTTGAAGCAACTGGTTTTTTATCAACTTTATATTTAGGAACTTTTATTAGCTTTGAATTTGTAAGTTCTTTTAAAAGTTCTTGGTATTCTTGCTCGTTATAAAAATCAATTGTAGCAAGAATATGTTCTAAATATTCAATTTCGTTTTGTGTTTGGGCTAAGTATTTTTTTGTTGATTCTTCAGTTAATTTACTTTTTTTGTAAACCTTATAAAAATATTGAAGATTTTGAGTTGGTGAAAATGTTTCTTTTAATGGAATGACTTCTCCATCATATTCAAAAAACTTGTCGCCACGCTTAACTTCGTTTAAGCACATTTTTAAATAATCGCCATATAGTTGATATTTTTCATGTTTTTTTGCTTCTGCTTCTTCAATTTTTAGGTTTTCAATTTTTTTGTTTAATGATTTCTTTTTTCTTTTAATTAGCGATATTAAAGTAGAATATTTTTCTTTTAAATATTTTGATTCAATATTTATTACATAGTCATCTATTTTTTCTTGCATTTCATTGGTGAATTCTTTTGGTGCAAGAATGGTTTTTGGTGTTTCATATATGAGATTATTAAGAACTGGTCGATTAGTATCCATACCCTTATATTTGAAAGCTTCAATAATTTTATTTTCAGAGACTAAAATAAGATTTGTGTTGCTTTTAAATAGTTCAACAACAAGGGTATAAGGAATTTTGTCATATGTGTCGTTAGTTTTTATAAAATCTAGGCATAAAATATTATCATTATTTAAAATTCTTGCTCCATGAAAAGTTCCATTCATAATTCTTGATTTTAAATGTTGAAAAAAGATGCCATTTATATTTTGTGTAAACTTTAAATCAGTAAATTCCACAAATGGGTTTTGTAGGTTCACAGAAATGATAACACTTTGGTCTTTTCCTTTTGAAAACCCTAAAAGAAAATCACAATTTGTAATTTGTTGTAATTTATTTAAAAATGATCCTTTATATAAGCAATTTAATTTATCCTTTATCTCTATTAAGTGGTCAATATTTGTCATGAAATTATTATCTAATAAACGGCTTCAAAAATAAAGAAACATAAAAAATTTAAATTAGCAAAATATTAATTTTTAGGTTTTTTATTAGCAAAATAAGCCGACTATTGCTTTGAAAAATGATTTTTTATATAATTTGCCTAATATGAAAAAAGGTATCTTAATTATTCTTAGTGGTCCTAGTGGTGTTGGTAAAGGCACAGTTAGATCATATTTAATGAAAGAAGAAGATTTAAATTTAGTTTTTAGTGTTTCTATGACTACACGTAAACCTAGGGCTGGTGAGATTGAGGGAAAAGATTATTTTTTTGTTACAGATGAAAGATTTAAAGAAGCTGTTAAAAATGGTGAATTGCTAGAACATGCAACGTTTGTTGAACATAGCTATGGAACACCAAAAGCATATGTTGATAAATTATTAAATGAAGGTAAGAATGTTTTACTAGAAATAGATACAAATGGGGCATGCCAAGTAATGGAAAAATGTAAGGATGAACCTTATGTTTCTATATTTTTAGTATGCCAATCACTTGATGAACTTGAGAAGAGAATTAGAGGCAGAAAAAGCGAACCAGAAGATGTTATTCATGGTCGTTTAGAAAAAGCAAAGAAAGAACTTCTTTTGGAGTCTAAATATCAACATGTTGTTTTAAATGATACTCCTGAAAGAGCAGCTTCAGAAATTGCTGGAATTATTAAAGAAAAAATTAACAATTTATAAAAGTTTTTTTCTAGAAAAACAGATGATATTAATCTATGATTAATATGTTGGAGGAGTTTTTATATGATTACAATTACAATTTTAGGTATTGATCCATATTTACTAAGACAAATTAGTGCAGTTGCAACTTCAAAACTTGCTGATATTTATGAGTGCAAAAAGGATGATATTGATTTTTTTGCACCAGAAGGATTATTAGTTCACAATGGAGTCGAACAAAATACCTGGAACGTTTTAGTAAGAGTGCATGCTCCTTTAAAAGTTAAAGTTATGGAAGATCAAGCCGTAAAAATTATCCACCAATTCTTAAAAGATGCATGCGTGAATATGTCAGTTGAATTCTATTATTATAGCCAAGATAATCATTATGAATTCTTCTCTAAAGACCATCCAAGATTTATGACTGAAGAAAATATGATTGTTGAAGATGATGAAGAATTTGAAGAAGAAACGGGTGAAGAGCCATATTTAGGGGATATCTTTGCTGAATTTAATGAAAAAATTGCTGAAGAAGAAAAGAAGAACAAATAATGACATTACTTAAAGATTCTTACGAAATAATTAGTTATATGCTTATAAAAAAAGAAACATTTAGTCATGCACTAAATAGTTTTTTACTAACTAATGTAAGAACGAGTCGTGAAATTAAAGATATTAAAAAAGCATATTTAATCTTTTTTAAACATTATTATCTTTATAAAAAAATAACAAAAGAATCATTAAGCAAAGTTACACCTAGTTTAATAGCTTATATTGGAGTTTCTTTATTAATAGTTAAATATTTTAAAAACATCGATATTAACGACGTTATTAGTTTTTTAAAGATTGCTTTAAAAAATAATAAGGAAAAATATAACGATGAAATTGAACAAATTTTAATAAATTTTAAGAATGGGAAAGAATATAATTTCAAAAATTTAGAAAAAGGTAGTGTTGAACACCTTTCTATTATGTTTAATTTACCTGAATGGTTTATACAAATGGTTTTGAATCAACAAAATGCTTCTGTAGCAAAAGAGATTTTTAATAGTTTTAAGGGGAAAAATGAAGAATTTTATATCCAATTAAAGTTAGAAGATTTAGAAAATAGTGAACATGAAGAATTTGATAAATTAACAAGAAATGAAGATGGATTGTTTTTGAATATAAGCGATGATCTAGTAAAAAAAGGATTTTTTGCAAAAAGTCATGAATTTTATGAATACATATTTAAAAATGATTTAAAACAAATTAATAAATATGTAACTTTGTATCAATCAGAAAAAAGTAATTTCTTTTATAGATTTTTAAACGAATATATGTATAAAAATAATGTTTTAAATCTTGTGTTTGAGTCATTTTTTGATAACCCAGAACCAATAAAGAAAATAACTCCAAAACAAATTAAAGATTTGTTTATTTATGAATCTACGATTGGTCAATTAATTGCTAGACTAAATTTCAAACAAGATTTAATTTTCTATTTTCCAAAATCAACAAATTTTGAAAAGTTTTATTATTCTCCAGAATATTGCGTTAATTTTAATCAAAAAGACATCGATTCATTAATTAATGAACAACAAGATGGGCTTAAAGAAATTTCAAATTATGTTACGCAAAATGGTATGTTAGTTTATTT
>CAVGUA010000083.1:25372-38595 GCA_963632335.1 Parabacteroides goldsteinii | reverse complement strand
TATATGACACGTTAAAAACCATATATGAAACTTTAAAAAATGAATGATTAAAATATAATATTTATAGAGGTTTAAAATTATGGAACAAGCTTATATTGGTGTAGATATTGGTGGCATGTCTATTAAGGCAGGAATTGTAGATTTAAATGGGAAAATAGTTCAAAAAGAAAGTGTAAAAACAAACGCAAAAAATGGAGCTGAACCATTTTTAAAAGATATCAAAAGTTTATTAACTGATCTTTTAAATTTTGCTAATAAAAATAATTATGTTATTGGTGGTATTGGATTTGGTGTCCCAGGTGTTGTAAATAATAGGTTAGGAACAATAGATTATGCATGTAATTTAAATTTATATAATGTTCCGCTTAAAGATTATTTAAAAGAATTAAATTTACCAATTTTTGTTAGTAATGATGCGAATGTTGCTGCATTAGCTGAACAAAGATGGGGAGTAGCACGAGGTTACAACGATGTTGTAATGGTTACATTAGGAACTGGTATTGGAGGGGGTATAGTTATCGATAATAAATTATTTGAAGGTTATGAAGGAAAAGGTGCCGAAATAGGACATTCAGTTATTGTTGTTGATGGTCAAGAGTGTGGATGTGGAAGACATGGTTGTTTTGAAGCATACGCTAGTGCCAGCGCTTTATTACGTTACACAAAAGAAATAATGGAAAAAAATAAAGATTCAATGATGTGGGAATATTGCGAAAACAAAATTGAAAATGTTAATGGTCTTACAAGCTTTGAATGTGCAAAAAAAGGCGATAAAGCTGCAAATAAAGTAGTGGATTTATATATTAAATATTTAGGTGAAGGTTTATTAAATATTTGCAATATTTTTAGACCACAAGCTATTGTTTTAGGTGGCGGAGTAAGTAATCAGAAGGATTATTTAAAAGATAAAGTTCAAAAATATTTAGAAGATAGATGGTATGGATATCATGAAACTCCAAGAGTTGAAGTCTTAATTGCCGAACTCAAAAATGATGCAGGAATTATTGGAGCTGCAACGCTTGCGTTTATAAACAAATAGAGAGTAATTAAAAATAAATTATTAACGCGATTTTAAGTTCATAAAATCACGTTTTTATTATATGATTAATAGGGCAACCCAAAAATAGAGATAATCAGAAGGGAAATGTTGGGTTTTATTTATGGAATTAAATCAAGAAAAGAAAAGGAAATTTATATTTGTTACAGGAGGCGTTGTTAGTGGCCTTGGGAAAGGCGTTAGCGCTGCAAGTATTGGACGTCTTTTAAAAAGAAGAGGATTAAATATTTTTTCAATTAAATTAGATCCTTATCTAAATGTTGATCCAGGTACAATGTCACCATTACAACATGGTGAAGTTTTTGTTACAAAAGATGGAGCAGAAACAGATTTAGATTTAGGACACTATGAAAGAATGATTAATAGTTCTTTAACAAAAGAATCTAGTGTTACGAGTGGAAAAATTTATAGTGCAGTTATTGAAAAAGAAAGAAAAGGTCAATATCTTGGAAAAACAATACAAATAATTCCTCACATTACTAACGAAATTAAAGAAAGAATTATAAAAGCCTTTGATGCCAAACCTGACACTGATGTGTGCATATGTGAAATAGGTGGCACTGTAGGCGACATTGAGTCACTTCCATTTCTTGAAGCAATTAGACAAATGAGACGTGAGCTTGGATATGAAAATACATTTTATATGCATAACACTTTGGTTCCATATTTATATACTTCGATGGAACCAAAGACCAAACCAACCCAACATAGTGTAAAAGAACTTACTGGATTAGGAATAAACCCTGATGCAATTTTATTAAGAACTACTGAAAATTTAGATAAAGAAACTATTCAAAAAGTCGCTTTATTTTGTAATGTTAATGATAATGCTGTTATTAATGTTAAAGATTGTAAATATATTTACGAGGTTCCATTAAATCTTCAAAAACAACATTTAGATGATTTGATTGTTGAGCATTTAAAACTTGATTGTGCTCCTGTTTCAGATATGGAAGATTGGAAAAAGTTTGTTCATAAAGTCCAACATATTTCTGAAACGATTAATATTGCGCTTGTTGGAAAATATACCCAACTTCATGATGCTTATATTTCGGTTGTTGAATCGTTAAGACATGCTGGATATGCTTGCAACAAAAATGTAAATATTATTTGGGTTGATAGCAAAAAAATCACTAATGAAAATGTTCATGAATTATTAAAAGATGCACATGGGATTATTGTTCCTGGTGGTTTTGGGAATAATGGAATTGAAGGAATGATTATTAGTGCTAAATATGCAAGGGAAAATAAAATTCCATATTTAGGAATTTGTCTTGGAATGCAAATTTCTTTAATTGAAATTGCTAGAGATGTATTACATTTTGAAGGTGCTAATTCAACTGAATTTGATTCAAAGACAGAGTATAAAATAATTGATTATTTACCAAATCAATATAAAGGTATTAATCTTGGTGGAACAATGAGACTTGGAGAATATGATTGCAACCTTTTAGAAGGGTCAATTGCTGCAAAATTATACAATTCTACTAAAATTAGAGAAAGACATAGACATAGATACGAATTCAACAATTTTTATCTAGAAAACTTTAAAGATAATGGTGTAATATTTAGTGGTATAAATCCTCAAACTGGTTTATGTGAAATCATTGAATTAAAGGATCATCCTTTCTTTGTTGCTTCGCAATTCCATCCAGAGTTTACTTCAAGACCTCTTGAACCAAACCCATTATTTTTAGGATTTATAAAAGCAGCAATAAAAGATGAACAAGAATTACAAAGAGAACATTAGAAAAAGAGTAAAAGAAGAAAATAGAATTCAACATAAGTCTTTTAAACATGCAAAAAAAGAAAATAAAAAAAGTTTAAGAAATTCAAATAAACAAGAAGAAAAACCAACTAAAGTTAAAAGAATAGATTATAAAGAATATATCGTTAAAAGAAATGCGACTTTGCTTGATTATTTAATTACAGATCTTGGTTTTTCAAGAACAAACGCAAAAGCATTGCTTTCTCATCATGTTATTTCAATTGAAGGAGCTCCTGTTTCTCAATTTGATTTTGAATTGTCTAAGGGAGATGTTTTAATCATTTCTAAAAATCCAATTAGAACAAAATCTAGAAAAAATATTCCTATTATTTATGAAGATGATGAATTTTTAGTTATAAATAAGCCTTATGGATTATTAACTAATCCAAGTGACACAGAAAAAAATAGTACTGCTGTTCGTATGGTAATGGATTATGTCCAATCTTTTGATAAACATAATAGAATTTATTTGGTTCATAGAATTGATAAGGAAACTAGCGGAGTTTTAATGTTTTGTAAAAACGAAAAAATTCGCGATTTATTGATGGACGATTGGAATAATTTGGTTATAAAAAGAGGATATTTTGCAATTGTTGAGGGACAAATGGAAGAAAAAGAAAAGACAGTTGTTAATTATTTAAGAAAAAATAAATTAGATATGATGTATGTTGTTCCTCATGGTGGACAAGGTTCTTATAGAGCGGTTACAAGTTATAAAGTATTAAAAGAAAATAAGAAGTATAGTTTACTTGATGTAAATATTTCAACAGGAAGAAAAAATCAAATTCGTGTAACGCTTGGAAGTCTTGGGCACTATGTTTTAGGCGATGATAAATATGGCGAACCAGAAAACCCGATCAATCGGTTATGTTTGCATGCATACGAACTTTCATTTAAACATCCAATAACTGGAAAAGTTTATAAGTTTGATGCACCAACACCTAAAGAATTTTTAAAATTAATGGAGGGCACACGATGATCAAATCTTTACTTAAAAAATTTCTAGATGCATTTATTGCAGTTGCTCCTATAGTTCTTATAGTTAGCGTTTTATATTTTGTTCAATTATTTACTCATCATTTTGATGATTCATTTTTAACTACCGATATTTTTGTAGTTTTTCTTTTATCTTCTCTTGGTTTGATGCTTGGCATGGGATTATTTAGTCTTGGAGCTGATAGTGCTCTTGGTGAAACTGGAAAATATCTTGGTGCAAGTTTTGCAAAGCAAAAGAAAATTATATTAGTTTTTGTCTTAATGTTACTTTTAGGAACATTGATTGCAATTGCTGAACCTGATGTTAGTGTTTTAGCAACCTATATTCCAGAAAGTTCGATAAACCCATATGTTTTTAAAATATGTGTTGGTATTGGTTGTGGAATTTTCTTTATACTTGGCTTTGTTAGAATTGTGTTTCAAAAACCTCTTAAGATGTGGTACATGTTTTTTTATCTTATTGTTTTTGGAATTGCTGCTTTATTTGGTGATAAAGATGGTGCGATAATCGATTTATCATTTGATAGCGGAGCAGTAGTTACTGGTCCAATTACAGTCCCATTCTTTATTGCTTTTGGTGTTGGTATTGCTGGTGTTCATGGAGGAAAAGATTCTTCAAGTGATTCCTTTGGTATAACTGCTATGTGTTCAATGGGACCTGTTGTTAGTGTTATGATTTTAGGTCTTTTATTAAAACCAAATATTCAAGCACCATCATTTTCAAGCGATATTTCAGTAAATGCTTTAGTTAATGCGCTTGTGAATTCATTAACTTCCGTTAGTATTGCATTTTTCCCAATAATTGTATTTTTCATGGTTTATCAAGCTATTGCTATTAAACTTCCAAAAAACGAATTATTAAAGATTCTTGTTGGATACATTTTTGCTTATGTTGGTCTTGTTATATTTTTAACAGCTGCAAATTATGGATTCATTTCTGTAAGTAATAATATTGGAGTTGGTTTAGGAAAAAACCCAAGTGATATACCAATTTTATTTGTTTTAGCGATTTTATTTGGTTTAGCAATTGTTATGGCTGAACCTGGTGTCCAAATTCTTTCAACTCAAGTTGAAGACATATCAAATGGTGTTATTTCTAAAAAGAAAATGTTGATTGCCTTGGCAGTTGGTGTTTCAAGTGCAATTTTATTATCAATCGTTAGAGTAATTTATTCAATTAATTTACTTTATTTAGTTATTCCATTATATTTATTTATTTTCTTTTTATCTTGGATTATTCCAGATATATTTACAGCAATTGCGTTTGATGCTGGTCAAGTTGCTAGTGGACTCATGGCTTCATCGTTTGTATTACCTTTTGTTTTAGGTGTGGCAAGCCAAATTGAAAATGATAGTAGTGGGTTTGGTGTTATTGGAATGATTGCAGTTATGCCTGTTGTCGCGGTTGAATTTATGGGTTTATACGCAGTTATTAGAACTAATATGATTTATAAAAAAGCAAGAAAGAAGATTCTTGCTCCAGACGATTTACAAGTTATACATTTCAATTTTGAGGAGGTAGAGAATGAAAAATAATGCTATTAAAGAAAAGATCGCTACCAAGAAAGAAAAATCACCTGTGAACTCTAAAAATTATGATCAAGAGTTTGTAGTTAAACCTCTCAAATGCTTGTTTGTAATTGTTAATCAATATCAAGGTAATTATTATGCAGATGAATTTAAGGAACTTGGAGCAAGTTGTGTATTTCTAAGTTATGGAAAAGGAACTGCAACCGACGATTTAAAACATATTCTTGGTATTGGTGAAGATAAAAAAGACGTTGTTTTATGTTTAGTAAAAGCTGATGAAATCGATAAATATTTAAATATTTGTAAAGAAAGATTTAAAGTTTCTAGCGCTGCAAAAGGAATTGCATTTGCTGTTCCAGTTGATTCGATGATAAGTGTATTCGCTTATAAATTTATAAGCAATACAAGACAAAATAGGAGACAATAGTTATGGAAAAATATGTATTAATTTGTTGCATAGTTGATAAAGGATATAGCGATCTTGTAATGAGCGCTGCAAGAGAAAATGGTGCGAGAGGTGGTACTGTAATTGGTGCTCGTGGAACTGGGAATGATGAAATTGAGAAGTTTTATGGTGTTGTAATTAAACCTGATAAAGAGATGGTTTTGATTTTAGTTAAAGAAAGCGAAAAAGAAAAAATCTTGACTGCTATTGGAAAAGAATGCGGTTTAAATACAAAAGGTCAAGGTATTGCTTTTGCTTTGCCAGTTAGTGATTCTGTTGGTCTTGTACAAGAAGAAAAAGAAGAATAGTTATATCACTAATTTCTTTATAGTATTTTTAGGAATATTTAATAATAGTGAGACGCTAATTATGGCGTCTTTTTTTGTTAATCCATTTTTGATCAATTCTTCGACTTTATTGATAATTTCATCGACCTTTATTTCTTGTTTTTGTTCTTGAGCTTTTTCTAAAACAATCACCATTTCGCCCTTAAATTGAATAGGATTATCTATGAAAGTTTTAATAGTTGTTCTTATAAATTCTTCATGAACTTTTGTTAGTTCTCTGCATATACAGATATTTCTATCGCCTATGACACTATATAAATCATTTATGCATTCATTAATTCTATGAGGCGCCTCATAAAGTAAAATTGTATAAGGAACATTTTTTAGTTTGTTTATTTCTTCAATTCTATCAGAATGTTTGCTACTTAAAAAACCATAAAAAAGAAAATGATCTGTATCAAGCCCACTTCCTACTAATCCATTTAAAAAGGCACTTGCTCCAGAAATTGGGACAACATTAATGCCGTTTTCAATACATTTTTTAGCAAGTATGTGACCTGGATCACTAATGCATGGGTAACCTGCGTCACTTAAATAAGCAACGTTTTTACCCTCTTTAATTTGCTCAATTATATTTTCGCTAGAAATAGATTCATTATGTTCATGGCAAGATATGCATTTCTTTTTGATATTTAAAATATTAAGTAGTTTCATAGTGTTTCTTGTGTCTTCACATGCAACAAAATCTACACGCGAAAGAATATCTCTTTGTCTAGGAGATACATCGTCAATATTTCCAATAGGAGAAGGAACTAGGTATAGATTTCCTGCCATTTTAAATCTCTTTAATTTCTTTTATATGCACAAATTCGATTGAATCTTCATTTTCAATTTTGCATATCTTTGTAAGAATATTAAAACTTGTAAGTTTATATTCTTGACCATCATATTTTATTTTAGAACCAAGTTTAGGGAATTTTTGTTTTGCTTCTGTATACAAATCATCTTCATATTTTAAACAACACATGAGTTTTCCGCATTGGCCGCTTAATTTAGGGATATTGATGGCAAGCATTTGATTTTTGGCACGATTTAATGAGATACCATCAAAGGTTCTAAAGAAAGTTGTACAACACAATTGTAATCCGCAAACACCAATTCCACCAATTTGTTGAGCTCTTTCACGTGAATTTATCTGCCTTAATTCAATTCTACAATGTAATTCAGCAGCCAAAATTTTTAATAACTCTCTAAAATCAATTCTTTCATCACTTGCATAAACAAACAATATTTTTGAACAATCAAATGTGTATTCGCTTGAAATTAATCTCATATCAAAACCTAAGTTTTTAACAGACTTTTCAAAAACAATATTTGCTTTCAAAGCAAGTTTAGCGTTAGCTTCAGCGATTTTTAAATCTTGAGCTGTAGCTTTTGCAATAATTGGTTTAATTTCTTTGGTAAATTCATTGTTATTAACATTTATGTTGGTTGCTAAAACAGTTCCGATTTCTTTTCCAACAACTGTTTCAACCAAAACTTTATCTCCTGGTGAAATTGTTGGATCAATTGTAGAAAAGAAATAACTTTTCCTTGTGTTCATAAATGCTACTGTAATATATATTAATTCCATAAAAATAAATCCTTTTTATTTAAAATATAGTATCCAAAATATTAATTAATAATAAATCGATATTGATATTATAGTTTAATTCATTTCTTCTATCCATCAAGTCAATAATTTTTGCATCAATATCAATGTATTGTTTATTTACTTCTTTGTAAATTGGTTCAAATTCTTCAAATATTGTTTTTTTCTCGTATGAATACACAAAAGATTCTTTAAATATAAATATTAAGATGTCAAAAAAGAATCTAATGTTCTGTTTAATTATTTTGTTTTTGACGATACTATTTTCAAAATAATATCGTAATTCATCTTTATCTTGAATATTTGAAAAAATATCTAGTGTTATTTTTTTAATTTCTTGATAATCCTCGTTTTCAGCTTCTTTTGCGATTGAAGTTGCATCATTAAAGAAATTAGAAAGCAATTCAGCATCAATTTTATTTACACCATTTTTAATACTTTGATCAATTAAAGTATCTTTATTTATTGAATTAAAATGTACTACTTGAGTTCTAGAAAGTATTGTTGGTAGAACTCTAAATTCATTCTCTGTTGTTAAAAAAGCATATGTGTTTTCTGTTGGTTCTTCTAAAAATTTTAAAAGAACGCTTACAGAATCTGATGTCATATTTTCAATTAAGTTAATAATATAAACTTTTATTCCAGCTTTTTCTAAAGATGTTTTTGAAAACTCTTCTTCTATTCTATGAATATTTTCTTTTTTGATGCTTTCTTTTTTCCCATCTATAATAATCAAATCGCCATAAATTTCATTATCAATTCGCTTGCAATCAGAACAAGTATCGCATGCAAAAGGATTTTTATTTTTGCAAATTAATGATTTTGCTAAAAATTTAGATATTTCAAGCAAAGGAGTACCTGCTTGACCACTTAAAAGATATGCATGAAAAACTTTATTATTTTTAAATGCATTATAGAAAATTTTATATGCGGTTGTTTGTTCTTTTTCTAAATATTCTAAATAATTCATTTTGTTATTTTTTCTTTTATGATTTTCAAAACTGTTTGATAAACTGTATCAAAATCCATACTTGCATCTATTACAACAAATCGATCTTTATAGTCTTTTGCTAGTTGTAAGAAGGTATTTCTAATTGTGTCGTAAAAACTTAATTCTTTAACATCTAAACGATTTACTTCTCGATTAGCATTTTTGTTAATTCTTGCTAATCCTACTCTAGGGTCAATATCAAATAAAATTGTTAAATCAGGGAAAGTGTTTTCTGTAGCAAAAAGATTAACATTTAAAACTTCTTTCACGCCGATTCCATCTCCTCCGCCTTGATAAGCTAGAGATGAATCAATAAATCTATCACAAAGCACAATTTTATTTTCTTTAAGAGCAGGCCAAACCTTTTCTATTAAGTGTTGTCTTCTACTAGCAGCAAATAAAAGTGCTTCTGTTCTTTTATCCATCATCGTGTTTTCTTTGTCTAATAAAACATTTCTTATTTCTTCAGCAATTTTTACTCCACCAGGTTCGCGAGTTTGAATTACGTGAAAACCTTCTTTTTTGAGCTCATCATAAATCTTTGCTAAAACAGAGGATTTTCCACATCCTTCAACACCTTCAAATGTAATAAACATTTATTTATCCTCCTTCTTCAAATTAGTCCTATTATCTAAAGCTTTTTCAATAGTGACTTCGTCAACGTAGTCGAGTTGTCCACCAGCAGGCAAACCATAAGCAAGTCTTGTGACTTTTACGTCATAATCTTTTAAGACTCTTGCAAGATACAAGGCTGTTGTTTCACCTTCTAAAGTTGGGTTAGTTGCAATGATAATTTCTTTAATATTTTCTTTTTTAATTCTCTCTATTAAACTATCAATTCGTAAATCTTCTGGGCCAACCCCATGTAATGAAGAAATAACTCCGTTTAAGACATGATAAACACCATGAAAACTATTTAATTTTTCAAAATTTATGACGTCTTTTGGGTAAGCCAAAACAATACAAACAGAATGATCTCTATTCGCATCTTTACATATATAGCATTCATCATCTTCGGTAAGTAAGCCGCATATTGGGCATTGGTGGATATCGTGTTTTGCACTATTTATAGATTCAATTAAATTATTAACTTCATCTTCATCCATATCGAGAATGCTATAGCCCATTCTTTCGGCTGTTTTGCTCCCAATTGATGGGAATGTTTTTAATGCATCAATAAGTTTGTTTAAAGAATGAAGTTCTTTCATTAGAACATCATTCCTCCAGCGCCTTGTTTAAATTTGTTTGAAATTGCATCGCTCTCTTTTTGAATTTGTTCTTGGCATTTTTTATAAGCAAGACAAATCATATCACTCAATTCTTCTTTGCTATCTTTTGATAATATTGAATCATCTAAAATATTGACAGCTTTAAGTGATAAATCCCCCATAACTACAACTTCAACGACTCCATTAGCGTTAGCTTTAAATTCTTTTGCTTCAAGCTTTGCATATTCTTTATTAAATTCTCTTTGAGTTTTTTGCATGGCTTGAACCATTTGTTGCATATTCATGTCTAAGTCTCCTATCTTTCTATTTTAATTTCGCCTATTTCTTCAGGTTTAGGCAATTTATTAACCTGTTTTAAATTTATGAATTCGTGAGTTAAATCATTTAAGACTTTCCTATTAATTCCATAAATAAATAGCTTTTTGCCAACTATTTTTTCCATAACTTTTTCAAGTTTTTCTTGGTTAGATTTTATGTTGCATCGTGTTGCTTCACTTTCAAAATTAAATCTTATAATCATAATATCCGGCGTTACAACGTAAGGAGTTCCATCTTTTAATAACATCGCAAATGGACCAAGTTCTAAATCATTTTTAAAGAGATCGAAATAATTCCATCTTTTCATAATTTCTTCTCTAAATGATTTATTGCCTAAAACCATAATTTTGATGAGAGTATTTTTATCAATCTCATAAGATTCGCCACTTATAGCAATTGGAGATTTTTCCTCTTTTTCTTTCTTCTTTTGTTCTGGTTCTTTAGCAAAAATTGGTTTTAGATTATTCAAATCTTTAATTGAATTTGGCTCTGGTTCAGGAACAATTTTTGGTTCTTCTTTTTCTACTTTTTCATGCGTGACTTTTGAAAAAGTATCTTTTTTATCGCTAGTATTGCATACTTGAAGTTCAGATTCTTTAACGTTGTCATTTGTGACTTCAATCATTTTTAATAAATAAATTTGAAATATAAATGATGGATTGGATGAAGTTTTGAATTCATTTTGACACTTCAATAATGAATCAATCATTAAGAATAATTTTGACTCATTAAAGATAGATGTTATTGCTCTTGCTTTATCTTCATCGATTAATGTTAAAAGGTTTTTAGCTTTAACCTTAGAATAAATAAGACTATCTTTTAAAATAACTAAGAGTTCATCAGTTAATCTTGAAATATCTACATTCCTTTTAAAGAATTCATCGCAAACAGTAAGTAATTGTAGTGTATTATTTTCCGAAATAATTTTTAAAAGATTAAGTTTTTCATCCATGCTTGTTAAACCAAACACTTTTCTAACGTCGTCTAGATGAATTTCGTTTCCAGAATAAGCAATTAATTGATCTAACATAGAAAGTGAATCTCTAGCTCCGCCATTTGCTAATTCAACAATTAAATTTACGGTTTCTAAATCTGCTTTAATATTTTCAGATGTTAAAACTCTTACAATCAATTTTTTTAAATCGTTATCGCTTATTTTTTTGAATTCAAATCTTTGACAACGAGAAATAATTGTTGGCAGTAATTTATATGGGTCTGTTGTGCAAAGAATAAAAACGACATATTCTGGTGGTTCTTCCAATGTTTTTAATAAGGCATTAAAAGCACTGCTAGTCATCATATGAACTTCATCTATGATGTAGACTTTGTATCTTCCTTTTATAGGGGCATATTTAACTTTTTCAATTAAGTTTCTAACTTCCTGAACTCCAGAATTACTAGCTGCATCTATTTCTATAACATCTGGATGCTCTCCATCACTAATTTGTTTGCAATTTTCACATGTATTGCATTGATGACCAACACCTTGCTCACAATTAAGAGCCTTTGCAAATAGTCTTGCAACGCTAGTTTTTCCTGTTCCACGAGGACCACAAAAAAGATAAGCATGAGAAATTTTATTTAACTCAAGTGCATTTTTTAAAGTTTGAATAATTGCCTGTTGGCCAACTAATTCATCAAAAGTTTGACTTCGATATTTATTGTATAAAGCTTTATAAGACATAATTTTTAACCCGTTTATGATTATATCATAAAGGTTGTGGCCATTAAACAATTAGATTGCTTTAAATACCAATACTAATTTGATATAATTTTAAGGATTTGAGGATGTATAAATTATGGAAAAGAATATGTATGAACGTCTTGTTACGACAGAAAAACGTTTAAATGAAATTGATGAACTTTTAATGAAAGAAGAAGTAACAAGAGATAATAGAAGATTTAAAGAATTAAATATAGAAAGAAGCGAATTGGAACCTGTTGTTGAAAAATTTCATGAATTTTTATATGCAGAAAAAAATAGAGAAGATGCTTTAGTTATGTCTAATGATAAAGACCCAGAAATTAGCGAAATGGGCAAAGAAGAATTGAAAAACAATACCGAATTGTGTGAAAAAATTACTGAAGAATTAAAAATTCTTTTATTACCAAAAGATCCTAATGATGGAAAAGATATTATTTTTGAAATTAAAGGAGCTGTTGGCGGAGACGAAGCAAATATTTTCGCGGGTGATTTATTTAGGATGTATAGCCACTATTGCGATAGTCAAGGATGGAAATTAAAAGTCATTGATGATTCTGTTAGTGAAGCAGGTGGTTTTTCATATATTCAATTTGTTGTAAGCGGACCAAATGCTTATTCAAGACTTAAATATGAAAGTGGTGTTCATAGAGTTCAAAGAGTTCCAAAGACTGAAGCTAGTGGTAGAATTCATACTTCAACTGCGACTGTTGTTGTTATGCCAAAAGTTGAACTTGGAAGAGTTGAAATAAGAAATGAAGATTTAAGGGTTGATACTTATAGATCTAGTGGTGCTGGTGGTCAAAATGTTAACAAAACAGAATCTGCCGTTAGAATTACACATATTCCAACTGGAGTAGTTGTTTCTTGTCAAACAGAAAAATCTCAAATTCAAAACCATGAAATTTGTATGGAAATGTTAGCAAGTAAACTTTCGCAATTAGAAGAAGAAAAGAAACTTGCAACCGAAGCTGGGTATAGAAGTAAAATTGGAACTGGCGATAGAAACGAAAAAATTAGAACTTACAATTATCCACAAAATAGAGTTACTGATCATAGAATTGGATTTACTGTTCAAAAACTTGATAGAATTATTGAAGGTGATTTAGACGAATTAATTGATGCATTAATTTATGCTGATCAACAGCAAAAATTAGCAGGGCAAAAATAAAATTATGGAAACCAATAGAGAAGTTTTTCTTGAAACAAAAAACCAATTAATAAAACGTAAAAATAACAACATCAGTGA
>CAVGUA010000083.1:0-25362 GCA_963632335.1 Parabacteroides goldsteinii | reverse complement strand
CATCAGTGATACTGAAATTTATCGTTTATTAGCAAATGCTAATGATCTATCTTCTTATACAGAATTGGTTGTAAATTTTGATAAGAAAATCAAAAACAAGTCGTTATATATACGAAATTTGAATAAATTGCTTGATGGAGAACCTCTTCAATATATCCTTGGAAGAACTTCTTTTGTTGATTTAGATATATTTATAAATCGTAATGTTTTGATTCCTAGACCTGAAACGGAAGGATTGGTTTTATTTGTTAAAGAATACATTAATAAATACAATTTAAACCATAATTCAATAGCAGATATCTGTACTGGTAGTGGTTGTATTGCTTTATACATGAAAGAACAATTTCAAGATTCAAAAGTGTACGCAACTGATAAATATGAAGATCCACTAATGGTTGTAAAAATTAATAAAGAAAGACTCAATTTAGATATTAATTTATTAAAAGGCAGTAGATTACAACCTTTAGAAGAGAACAATATAAAAATTGATGTTTTAATTTCTAATCCACCATATGTTGAGAATATTAATGATATAGAACCTAAAGTTTTAAGATACGAACCATTAAATGCTATTTATTCCATGAATGGTTTACATTTTTATGACTCATATTTTAGGCATTATAAAACCGTTATGAATGACAAGTTTTTTATGGCTTTCGAAATTAATTTTGATCAAAAAAATGGCCTTACAAAGTTAATTAACCAGTATTTTGATAGTGAAAATACGCAATATATTTTTAGAAAAGACATATATGGTAAAGATAGATATCTTTTTATCTTTGGAGGATATAAATTTGAAAATCTTGAATAAAAATCAAATCAAAGAAGCAAGTGAGATTTTGAAAAAAGGTGGCATTTTGGCTTTTCCAACAGAAACAGTCTATGGACTTGGTGTGGTTGCACCTAAAGAAGAAAACTATAATCATCTTGTCGAAGTTAAAAAAAGACCTCCAGAAAAACCATTCACTTTAATGGCATCAAACATAAAGCAGGTCGAAACGTATATAGAATTTAATAATCTTTCAAGAAAAATTGTTAAAGAATTTATGCCAGGGCCTTTGACAATTATTGTTAAAGCAAAGGAAGGGATTCCATTTTGTGTTGATCATGGTAGTGGCTTTGTAGGAATTAGAATTCCTAATGATAAATTCGTTTTAAAATTAATTGACGCGGTAAATGAACCACTTTTTGTTCCTTCTTGTAATAAGTCTGGTAATCCTCCATGTATGAATACGAATAGTGTCATAAATGAATTTGAGGGGGAAATTGATGGAGTAATTGATGGAAATTGTGAAAATGGCCTTCCATCAACTATTATAAAAATTGATGGATACAACATATCTCTAATTAGACAAGGCGAATTATCTTTTGAAGAAATAAAGGAGAAAATTAAATGAAAATTTCAATCGGATCAGATCATGGCGGTTACATTGCAAAAGAAGCATTAAAACAACATTTAAAAGAAGAAGGTTATGAAATTATTGATGTAGGTACCAATTCTTTAGATAGTTGTAATTATGCTGAATTTGGTTTAAAAGCAGCCGAACTAGTTTCTAATGGAACATGTGAATATGGAATTGTTATATGCACAAGTGGAGAAGGAATCTCAATTGCAGCAAATAAGGTTCATGGGATTAGATGTGGACTTGCATACAATGATGAAGTTGCAAGTTTAATTAGACAACATAACGATTGTAACATGATTGCTTTTGGTGCCAAGTTTATGGAAATAACTGATATTTTGCATAGAACAGATGTTTTCTTAAATACACCATTTGAAGGTGGAAGACACAATTTTAGAGTCGATACTATAAAAAATTTTGAAAAATAATAAAATAATTTGTAAATTTTTTGAATTCCCCCCCTATTAATAGTGAAGGGGATTTTTTGTGGAATTTATTTGTCCAGTTTGTAAAAACAAAGATCCAAGGTATATTGGTTTTAAAAATGGTAAACCTTACTGCAGAAGGTGTATCTCTTTTATGGGTGAACGAGTGGATAATAATGAAATTTTTACTCCACCAATAAATTCGGAAGCTATTATTAAATATCCTTTAAGCAAGGAACAAATAAGAATTTCTGAAGAAGTTAGAGATAATTACATTAATGGAATCAATACGCTAATTTATGCTGTTTGTGGTGCTGGCAAGACCGAACTTGTTTTTAAGGTTATTGAATATGCTTTGAAAAATGCGTACCGAGTTGGTTTTGCAATTCCTAGAAAAGATGTAGTTAGTGAACTTGGAATAAGGCTATCAAAAACTTTTTTAAACAATAAAGTTGTTAGTGTTTTTGGAGGTAGCACAAGTGAATTAGTTGGCGATATTATCGTTTTAACAACCCATCAACTTTATAGATATGAAAAGTATTTTGATTTACTTATTTTGGATGAAATAGATGCGTTTCCGTATAAAGATAATCCCGTTTTAATAAGTCTTTTTAAAAGAAGTGTTAAAAAGAATTATGTTCTTATGTCGGCAACGCCATCCCCTTCCGTTATAAAAGAATTCTCTAGACCAGGTAATAAAATAGTTACGCTTTATACAAGATATCATATGAAACCTATTCCGGTTCCAAAAATTGTTTTGCTTTATGGTGCAACTAAATACTTATTTTTAGCGAAAAAGTTGAAAGAATTTCAAAAAGAAAATAAACCATGTTTTCTATTTGTTGCAACAATTGACGAATGCGAGGAGGTATATAAAATAATTTCAAAAGTTGTTCAAAACGGAAACAGAGTTCATTCACAAGTCAAAGAAAGGAGCAAAATCATCGATGATTTTCGTCATGGAAAATTTAAATATCTTGTTACAACGGCCGTTTTAGAAAGAGGTGTAACTGTAAAAAATTTACAAGTTATTATCTTTAATGCTGATCATAAAATTTATAACTCTTCTGCTTTAATTCAAATATCTGGCAGAGTAGGAAGAGTAAAAGATGCACCAGATGGGGAGGTGATATATTTAGGAAATAAAAAAACTTATGATATGGAAGAAGCTATTAGAAAAACAAAAGAAGCAAACTCACATTTGCAAAAACTGCTTTAATGACATTAATTTTCAGAGTTTTCATAAATTATTTTCATTGGATTATTATTTGTGTGATAGATGTTTATTTAAATTTAATCCGATATTTAAGTTTTTTAAAATTGATGGGAATGATGCATTAGCAATTTATAAATATGATGAATTAATTAAAGAAAAAATTTATCTTTATAAAGGTTGTGAAGATTATGAGTTAAAAGACGTATTTATTGAACCATTTAAGTTAGAATTAGAAGCTATTTTTGATGGGTATATAATTGTTCCAATTCCTTCATATTTTGAGGATGATCAAAAAAGAGGTTTTAACCATGTAGTCGAGATTTTTAAGTGTTTAAACCTTAAAATGTATAAGTGCTTAATTAAGACAAAAAACATTAAACAAAAAGAGTTGAATTATGAGGAAAGACAAAAGATTGGAAATATTTTAAAATTTGATGAAAAATTCAATGTAAAAAATAAAAAAATATTAATTGTTGATGATGTAATTACAACAGGTGCTTCTGTAAGAGCAGCAATAAAAATTATGAAAATAAATGGTGCTAAAAAGGTAAAAATTATGTGTTTGGCGAAAAGAGAAATGGATGAAACGAATACTTTTAACACTAAAATTGAAGAAAGGTTATAATTTAATGTGTTTGAATACCATTATATATAATGGTAAACTTATAAACGTTGATTAAAAGGATGATTTAGTATGGCAAATTTTATTGAGAAATTATTTAGAGTTGATGAGAGAGTTTTGAAGAAATATAAACGACAGGCGAAGAAGGTTGAATCTTATGCAGATGAAATGGCTAAGTTAACTGATGAAGAATTAAGAGCAAAAACTCCTTATTTTCGTAAACTTTTAGCTGAAGGTAAAACTTTAGAAGACATTAAATTTGAAGCATTCGCAGTTTGTAGAGAAGCTGCAAGAAGAACTTTGGGACAATATCCATTTGAAGTTCAAATTATTGGTTCCTTAGTTTTAAACGATGGTGAAATTGCTGAAATGCGTACTGGTGAAGGTAAAACTTTAACTTGTACTATGGCAGTTTATTTGAATGCACTTGAAGGAAAAGGTGTGCATGTAGTCACAGTTAACGAATATCTTGCAACTCGTGATGCTGATTGGATGGGTCAAGTTTATAGATTTTTAGGATTAACTGTTGGTGTTAATTTACATAGTTTAGGAACAAGCGAGAAAAAAGCAGCGCATGCTTGCGATATTACTTATACAATCAATAGTGAATTAGGTTTTGATTATCTTCGTGATAACATGGCTCAAAGTACTCAAAGACGTGTTTTAAGAGGATTAAATTTTGCTGTTATTGATGAAGCTGATAGTATTTTGGTTGATGAATCAAGAACACCTTTGATTATTTCTGGTGGTAAAAAAGCAACTGCTTCTCAATATATCGTTGCAGATAAATTTGCAAAATATTTAAAGAAAGATGAAGATTACACAATTGATGTTAAAGATAAAACAGTTTCTTTAACTGAAGAAGGAAATAATAAAGCTGATAAGATGTTTGGTATCAAGAATATCTATGATCCTCAATATCAAGAATTAGTTCATAGAATTCAACAAGCCTTAAAAGCAAATTATATTATGACTAGAGACGTTGAATATCTTGTTGATCAAAACAATGAAATTCAATTAATCGATACTTTTACAGGTCGTATTTTAAAAGGTCGTGAATATAGTGATGGGCTTCAACAAGCTATTCAAGCTAAAGAAGGTGTTGAAATTAAAGAAGAAACTTCAACTTTAGCCACTATTACATATCAAAACTTCTTTAGGTTATTTAAGAAAATTGGTGGTATGACTGGTACAGCAAAAACTGAAGAAGAAGAATTTAGAAAAATTTACAACATGAATGTTGTTGTTATTCCAACTAATCGTCCAATTCAAAGAATTGATGCTCCTGATTATGTTTTTGCTACAAAAGAAGCAAAAATTAAAGCTCTTGTTAAAGAGGTTTCTGAAAGACATGCAACTGGACAACCAATTTTGATTGGTACTCCATCTGTTGAAGCGAGTGAAGAAGTTGCTGTTTATCTTGATAAAGCAGGACTCAAATATGATATGTTGAATGCTAAAAACCATGAACGTGAAGCTGAAATTGTTGCTCATGCTGGTGAACTTGGACACATCACACTTGCTACTAATATGGCAGGTCGTGGTACCGATATTAAATTGACCGAAGAAACAAGAAAACTTGGAGGTCTTTGTGTTTTTGGTTTAGAAAGACATGAATCTAGACGTATTGATAACCAATTACGTGGTCGTAGTGGACGTCAAGGTGATCCAGGATTTTCAAGATTTTATGTTTCTCTTGATGATGAATTAATGGTTCGTTTTGCTAACGATAATTTAAGAAAGATATTTGCTTCGTGTGGAGAAGAAGCAATTGAATCTAAAGCCTTAACAACAGCAATCACTTCGGCTCAAAAACGTATTGAAGGTCAAAACTTTGATGTTCGTAAGAGCTTGCTTGATTATGATGATGTTTTGAGCAAACAAAGATCAATTATGTACGCAAAACGTGACAAGATTTTATATGCAACAGATATTAATGATTTACTCTTAGAAATTTTCTCAGATTGTGGTAAAGCTCTTTGTAAACGTGCTATTCCAGAAGAAGAAAAAGCTAAGAATTTAGTTAGTGCAAAATTATTACAAGATCTTGTTGTTCCTAGATTTTTAAATGCAGAAGAATTTGATGCTTCATTATATGAAGAAGCGGACGCAACTGATGCTGGCGAAGATTTAGGTGAAGTTTTACTTGATTCTTATTTATCAAGAAAGAAAACATGGGATAAAGATTTTGCTGAACATTTAGAAAGAGAATTAACTTTAAGAGTTATTGATCGTAATTGGACACAACAAATTGATAACATGGCTAGATTTAGAGAATCGGTTTCTTTAAGAAGTTATGCTCAAATTAACCCTCTTCAAGATTATGTTAATGAAGGATGGGCAATGTTTAGAGAAATGAATGAAGTCATTGCTCTCGAAGTTGTTTTAAATTTACTTAACATAAAGGTTGAAGTTCAAGAAGAAAAGAAAGAGAACTTCGTTCCTCAAGTAGATGCAACAAAGCAAGAAGAGAAAAAAGAAGAATCTGAGACTATTATCAAAAAAGATGATGATGCAAGACCAGTTATTAATGGAAATCCAGTTGGACCACGTGTTTCAATGGCAGATTCGAGAATGGCTGCTTTACATGCAAAAAATATGAAAGAAATTCAAGAACGTGCTATGAAAGCCGAAGAAAAAAGCAAATTAGAACAACCTAATTTGAATATTAGTGATATTGATAAAGATAAAAAAGCTGCTGAAGATGTCGATGAATCAAGAATTCACACTAATTAAGGGGATTTAAGATGGATTTATACGTAATTAAGGAAGGATTAAATGCAGCAAAAGTAGAAATTACCAAGCTCGGTAATTCTCTTTGACCTAGAAAAAATCAATCAAGAAATCAAAGAAATAGATGATAAAAGCATGGATGATTCTTTTTGGCTGAACCAAAGAGAAGCAAATAAAATAATTGAACACAAAAACGATTTAATTTATAAAAAAGATCTTTTTGCTAAAACTGAAAAAGAAGTGAATGATCTTTTTGATGTAGTTGAAACATTAGATATTAATGATGTTGAAATGATTGAACTTGCTAGTGAAGAATATAAACAAATGGATAATCATTTAAGCGAATTAAAAAGATTGATTCTTTTTGCTGGAAAATATGATGATTCCGATTGTATTTTAGATATTCATCCAGGAGCTGGTGGAACTGAAGCTTGTGATTGGGCGAACATGCTTTTAAGGATGTATACAAGATTTTGCGAAAGAAATAGTTTAACTTATAAAGTTGCTGATTTTGATGTTGGTGATGGTATTGGAGTTAAATCTGTAACCTTATTAATAAGTGGCAAATATGCTTATGGATTATTAAAAGGTGAAAAGGGTGTTCATCGTTTAGTTAGAATTTCTCCTTTTGATGCAAATAAAAGAAGACATACTTCTTTTGCGAGTGTAAATGTTGTTCCTCAATTAGATGATTCAATAAATATTGAAATTAAAGATAGCGATTTAAAAGTTGATACTTATAGAGCTAGCGGAGCTGGTGGTCAAAATGTTAATAAGGTCGAAACAGCCGTTAGAATCACGCACCTTCCTACAGGAATTGTTGTCTCTTGTCAGGTTGATAGATTTCAATTAAAGAATAAAGAAATGGCGATGAATATGCTTCGTTCAAAACTTTATGAACTTCAAAAAGAAAAGAATGAAGAAATGAAAAATGATCTTGTTGGTCAAAAGAAAAATATTGAATGGGGAAGTCAAATAAGAAGTTATGTTTTTTGCCCATATACTTTAGTTAAAGATAATCGAACTAACGTTGAAGATACACAAATTAACAATGTTATGGATGGAGATATTAATAAATTTATTTATGGTTATTTAGAATTAATTTCTAAAGGGGGAAATTAAATTTATGAAAAACATTTTTTCAAAGAAAAACATTAAAAATTATATAAAAACATTTATTTTAATGCTTATTGGCACTCTTATGCTTTCAATTGCTTCAGGTATATTTTTAGTTCCTTTTTCAATTGTTAATGGCGGGATAAGTGGTATTAGTATTCTTTTAAGCAAAACCGGACTTTTAAATGTAGATACTTGGTCATATATTGTTATGTGGTTTTTGTTTTTTCTAGGATTAATTTTCCTTGGAGTCAAGTTTTCTTTATCAACGTTAGTCGCCACAATTTTCTATCCAATTTTTTTATCTATTATATTAAGGACTAGTGTAGCAGAAGGGATTATAAAATTATTAATTGTTGAAGGAATGTCTATTGATAAAAGCAGTGGCAATATTTTAGTGACTAATATGGAATTAATGGATATTGGTCGTTTAATAATTATTGCTTTAACAGGTGGTGCATTAACAGGTATTGGATGCGGAATTACTTTTAATGCTGGTGGATCAACTGGTGGAGTTGATGTTTTGGTATTTATCATAAATAAATTTACAAATATAAAAACAAGCATCTTAAGTTTATGTATTGATGGAACAATTATTTTAATCGGTATATTTGTAAGCATTTTTGGCAGCAATTCGCAAGGGCTTTATAGTGGACTTGTTGGTATTTTAAGCGCTGCTGCATGTTCGGGAATGATAGACGTTGTTTATAATTCTGGATCAGGACTCATTCTTGATATAACGACCACAAAATATAAGGAAATTAATGAATATATTATTAATGTTTTAGGAAGATCATCTACAATTTATAATGCAATTGGTGGTTATTCAAAAGAAAATAAGAAGGTATTAAGAGTTGTTATAAGACCACGTGAATTTATTAAAATTAAAGATGAAGTTTCAGAAATTGATCCAAAAGCATTTTTGTTTTGTTATCAAGCAAAACAAGTTACTGGTGATGGTTGGTCGCCTCTAGTTTCTACAAAAGAAAATACAATTACAAAAATGAGTCATAGCTTAATCAAGAAAAATAGGAAAAAGGAAGATGATAAAAACTAATATACCTTTTAAAATAGTAAGTCCTTTTAAACCTACTGGAGATCAACCAAAAGCAATAAAAGAATTGGTTGATGGAATTAATAATGGAAAAAGAGAACAAATTTTACTTGGAGCCACTGGAACTGGTAAAACTTTTACGATGGCTAATATTATTGAAAGAACTCAAAAGCCAACAATAATTTTAGAACCTAATAAGACTTTAGCTGGCCAAGTGTATTCTGAAATGAAGGATTTATTTCCTAATAATAGAGTTGAATATTTTGTTAGTAACTTCGATTTTTATCAACCTGAAGCATATATTCCATCAAGTGATACATACATTGATAAAACTGCTTTAATGAATGAAGAAATTGAAATGATGCGAACTAGTGCTATTAACTCCATACTTGAACGTAGAGATACTATTATTGTTGCTTCGGTTGCATCAATTTATGGACTTACTGATCCTAGTGAATATATTAAATTGGTTTTTGAAGTTAGAATTAATGAAAAAATTGATAGGAGTCATTTTTTAAAAAGATTAATTGAATCTCAATACAAAAAGAACAATATAGATTTTGCGCCAGGCACTTTTAGAGTCAATGGTGATATTATTGATATCTTTTTGATTTCTTCAAAAGAAAAATTCTTAAGAATCTCAACTTTTGATGATGAAATCGAATCAATTTCATATGTGAATTTTGTTACAGGCGAAGTTTTAGAGCAATTTAAGACTTTCCCAATCTATCCAGCTTATGACCACGCATCAACTTATGAAAGAGTTAAAAGTGTTTGTGATGAAATTCTTTCTGATCTCGATGAAAGAGTTAATTATTTTAAGAGCCAAGGTAAAGCTCTTGAAGCTGAAAGAATTGAAATGCGTACAAAACAGGATGTTGAAAATTTAATGGAATTTGGGATTTGTCCTGGAATAGAAAATTATGCTCGATATATTGATAAAAGAAAACCTGGAGAAAAACCTTTCTGCTTATTGGATTATTTTCCAAGAGATTATTTAATGATTATTGATGAGTCGCATGTTTCAGTTCCACAAATTAGAGGAATGTATAATGGAGATCATTCTAGAAAACAAACTCTTGTCGATTATGGTTTTAGACTTCCAAGTGCTCTTGATAATAGACCACTTAATTTTGGCGAGTTTGAAAAAGAAATTTCACAAGTGATTTTTACTTCAGCCACTCCAGGAGATTATGAACTTAATCTAACAAATAATGTTTTTGCTGAGCAAATTATTCGTCCTACTGGATTATTAGATCCAAAAATTGAAGTAAGACCTACTTTAGGACAAATTGATGATTTAATGTACGAAATTAAAAAGCGAATTGAAAACCATGAAAGAACGATGGTTGTAACTTTAACAATCAAAATGGCTGAAGATTTAACAAAATATTTAAAAGAAAAGGGTATTAAAACAGTTTATTTACATAGTGAATGTAAAACTTTAGAGAGAAGTCAAATTATTTATCAATTGCGAAAAGGAAAATATGATGTTTTAGTTGGAATTAATCTATTGAGAGAAGGTTTAGATATTCCTGAAGTGAGTTTAATTGGTATTTTAGATGCAGATAAAGAAGGGTTTTTAAGAAGTAACAGATCTTTAATCCAAGTTGTAGGTCGTGCTGCAAGAAATAAAAATGGCGTAGCAATAATGTATGCTGATTCCGTGACTAAATCGATGGAATATTGTATTAATGAAACTAATAGAAGAAGAGCTATTCAAGAAGCTTATAATATAGAAAATGGAATTATTCCTGAAACAATTATTAAAGAGATTAAACCTCCAATTACGAATTTTAAGAAATCCGAAGAAGAAGCTATAGAAAATAAGGGAAAAATGAGCAAGAGCGAACTTAAAAAGAAGATTTCACAAATTGAATCTGAAATGAAGAAAGCTGCCAAAGATTTTGATTTTGAAAGAGCGATAGAATTAAGAGATATTTTATTTGAGCTCAAAGCTGAATTATAATAAAGATGATGATTTTAGAAAGAGCGTTGGTTTGGTATGATTATTTGCACGAAATTTTGACTTACGTGAATGATTTTTTGCTTGTAATGATAGGTGTTGCTTTTGGAGCTCAAATATTTTTTATAATTTTCTTTTTTCTTAAGAAAAAGAGTTTTCCAAAAGCAGAAAAATATCATAAATTTGCAATTATAATTGCTGCAAGAAATGAAGAAGATGTAATCTTTAGAACTGTTAGCGAATTATTACAAAAACAAAAATATCCAAAAGACAAGTTTGATGTATTTGTTGTTGCAAATAATTGCACTGATAATACTGTAAAACTTGCTGAAAAAGCTGGTGCAACAGTATTTGTTTATAATGATGATAATCCAAAACATCATATGGTTTGTTATCCATTAAAATATGGCTTTCAACAAATATTAAAATTGAATCGAGGATATGAATGTTTTATTAGATTTGATGCGGATAATTTAGCGGATGAAAATTTTATTTCAGTTATGAATGATGCTTATGAAAATGGAGTTGAATGTGCTCGTTGTTATGAAAATAGTAGTAATATTAATCAAAATAAAATAACAAAATGCATGGGGATTTACTATATCAGAGATTGTCGACTTGCATCAAGAGTTAGAGAAAGAGCTGGGCTTGATTCTATGATTAATGGTCCAGGAATGATGATTAGTGCAAATATAATTAAAAATATTGATGGTTGGGATGCAATGAGTATTAGCGAAGATGCTGAGTTTGGTATAAATAGAATGTTTGATGGGGTTAGAGTTCATTTTGTTGAAGATGCTATTGTTTATGAAGATCAAGCTTCAACCTTTAAAGATACCTGGAATCGATTAGTTAGAATAGGGCATGGGATGAATAAATTATTTTGGAAAAAAGGCCCAAAAATGTTGTTTAAATTTTTAATGACTTTAAAACTTTCATTTTTAGATTTATTTATGCAATTATTTTTTATTCCAATGGCGTTTTTATGTTGCACTTGGATACCATTATTTTATATTTTTGATGCAATTTATTATTGGCTACTAACACCAAGCGCTCCTAATATTGAATATTTAAAATTGTTATTTGAAATTATCGCGCTAGCCTTGGTTTTTGCCTTTTATTTGATGTTTGTTTTGCAAGCTTTAATGATAATTCTTTTAGAACATAAGAAAATAAAAGATTTTAAATTTAAAAATTATATTGGAACAATTTTTGTTTTTCCATTTTTTATGATTTATGATTGTATTACTATCTTTTTTGGAGTTGTTTCTAAACCAAAATGGAAATCAATAAAACGAAACAAATTGTAGACAAGTTGGTCATTTAATATTAATATTAAATGCGCATGGAGGAATGAGTATGCAATGGTATGATTATGTTTTTTGGTTTATTTGTTTGGTTATTATTGTTTTGAGTTTACTCCAAGGCGGTAAAAGTGAAGGTGCTTCAGGTGCTATTACTGGTGGTGGAATGAATGTTTTCGTTAAAACCAAAGAAAGAGGAAGTGAATTAATCATTTCTTATTTAACACTTGGATTTGGAATAGTATTTTTGTTTTTTGCTTTATTAAGTAGCGCATTAGTTAAATCTAGTTCAAGCTCAACTGATTCAACAACAACTGCTTTACAAATAATTAATCTATTAAGATTTTAAGACAAGGTGAAAACCTTGTTTTTTTATAAAAGAAGTGGGAACCGATATAGTTTTTTATAAAATTTCATCTATGAATTCTTCATGTTCATGTATGAAACTTTCGGATTTTATAAAATTTCTATTGGCTTTCTATTCTAAATTTAAATTAATTTGATAAAATAATTTGCATGAAAAACATTAAAGAATATACGATTGAAAAAAAGAAAGATTTAAGAGAATATTTTAGTCAATTTTCTAAGAAAAAAGTACTTGTTATTGTTCAAGTAAATGATGATCCAGCAAGCAATGCATATATAAGAGGAAAATTGAAAGATTGTGAAGAAGTTTCTGTTGAAGCAAGACTTATAAAATTAAGTGAAAATACTACTCAAGAAGAATTATTAAATTTGGTTACTAGTTTAAATAACGATCCAAATGTCGATGGATTTATTGTTCAAATGCCGCTTCCAAAACAAATTGATGAAGAAACAATCAAAAAAAGCATCCTTCCAGTGAAGGACGTTGATGGTTTTAACCAATATTCAAAATACGTTCCAGCAACGCCAAAAGGAATTGTTGAATTTTTAAAAGACAATGATTTTAGTTTTAAAGGTAAAAATGCTGTTGTTTTAGGAAGAAGTAATATTGTTGGGAAACCAATGCATGACGTTTTATTGAAACTTGATATGAATGTTATCAATTTACATACAAAAACTAGCGAAGAAGATAAAAAGTTTTATATTGAACATGCAGATTTAATTGTTGTTTCAATTGGTAAAAAATACAACATCGATAACAAATATAATTTTAAAAAAGATTGCATCGTTTTTGATGTAGGAATCAATAGAGTTGATGGGAAATTATATGGAGATTGTGTACCTGATTTAAAGGTTGCATATCAATCGCCTGTTCCAGGTGGTGTTGGATTACTCACGAGACTTGCATTATTAATTAATTTAAAGGAGGTTTGCGAAGAAAATGGAATTTAATATAAAAAATACTAAAGTTTATGGGATGGATTTTACTTTAAAAGCAAGCGGAAACCCAATGAGAACTGAATTTGATAGAAGCGAAGTAAATGAAAAAGATATTATCCGTGCTGAAAAATTAGGAACTTGTTTAAGTGGTCAAGGACATGATAATTTTTTAAAAGGTTTTATTGTTCAATTTGATGTTGCGGCTCCTTTATTTTGGTGGAAAGAAGCTCAAAGATATCATTGGTTAGATTTTATTTCTTCACAATCGACAATGCATTGTCTTTTGAAATTTGATGTTCAACAACAATGTGTGCAAGACACTAATAAACAAGTTTTAGAAATAGTCTCTAAAATTAAAGATGAATATAATGCTATTCCTGATGAAGAAGTTGAAAAGAAAAAAGAGAAATGGAGAGAACTTGTTGCATCAACTCCATGCGGTTTTTGCTTAGGAGCTTCCATGACTACAAATTATCAACAATTAAAAACAATTTATAATCAAAGAAAAAACCATAAATTGAAAGAGTGGCATGTATTTTGTGATTGGTGCTTAAGTTTACCAAGATTTAGTGAATTTACAGGTTGTAAGAAATAAGGAGAATTTTATGAAAGAATCAATATTAAAAGAATATGCACATTTAATAGCATCTTCTGGTGTAAATATTCAAAAAGGTCAAGATGTTGTAATTCAAGCATCATTAGACCAACCAGAATTTATAAGATTATTGGTTGAAGAATGTTATAAATGTGGTGCAAAAGATGTATTAGTTTTATGGAGCGATCCAGCTTTAACAATTCTTAATTATAAATATAAAGATTTAAGCGATTTAAGTTCTTTAAATGCATGGCAAAATGCAAGATGGCAATATTGGCACGACACTTTACCATGTAGAATCTATATTGAATCAGATGATCCTGATGCATTAACCAAGATTGATTTAGATAAGCAAGGAAAAGCAATGAAATCATTAATGCCTATCATTCGTAAATATAGAGATGATATGGATGATAAATATCAATGGTGCATAGCTGGTGTCCCTAGTGTTGGATGGGCAAAAAAGATGTTTCCTTCACTTTCTGATGAAGAAGCAGTTGAAGCTTTATGGGAATTAATTTTAAAAGTTAGTAGAGCCTATGAAGGTGATCCAGTTAAGAACTGGGAAGAACATGATGAGAATTTACACAAAAAGGCCGAAGTGTTAAATTCTCTTAACTTAAGAGAATTACATTATCATAATTCTTTAGGTACTGAGTTTACTGTTGGACTTATTCCTGATGTTATGTGGCTTGGTGGCGGAGAAAAAACTAAAGAAACCAAAGTTTATTTTCAACCAAATATTCCTACTGAAGAAATGTTTACGTCTCCAATGAAAGGCAAAGCTGAAGGTATTGTCTATGCTTCAAAACCTTTATGTTATAGAGGACAAGTAATAGAAGATTTTTGGTTCAAATTCCATGAAGGAAAAGTTGTGGATTATGGTGCAAGAAAGGGTGTTGAACTTTTAAAGCAAATGGTAGAAGTAGACGAAAATGCAGCATATTTAGGCGAAGTTTCATTAATACCATATGATTCTCCAATTAATAATACAGGAGCTTTATTCTACTCAACTTTATATGATGAAAATGCATCTTGTCATATAGCTTTAGGAACGGGTTTCCCTTCACTTCTTAAAGGTTATGAAAATATGACACTTGAAGAAATTACTAAAAAGGGTATTAATCATTCAGGAAGCCATGTTGATTTCATGATTGGCACTGAAGATATGGATATCGTTGGAATTGACGATAAAGGAAACAAACATCAAATATTTAAAAATGGTAATTGGGCCATTTAATGAAAAGGAGTTCGAGTTCGAACTCCTTTTAACATATATTTTCAAAATCTGAAGGATCATCAATATCTATGATGTCTTTTATTGGAATGAAGAAATCTTTGAAATAAATTAAATTATTGTTTTTGTCGATTTTTTGAATTTGAGCGCGAAACGTATATAGATATCCATCAAAATAAATTTTAAAAGTAAGTGGAATGTCTATGTGTTCATGTAAAATTATGTCAATTTTTCGTGCTTGTTCAGTTGATATTTTTGGTTTACGAATTTTGTTTTTTTCATATAACATTTCTTCTAAAAATTGATTTTGCTCGACAAGAGAAGAAAATGGAAGCCATTTTTTCATGCCACGATCATCACTCATTTTCTATGACCTCCTATTTGGTTATGTCTTTCTTTAATGGTGCTTGAATTTGTTAATGCACTAGTTCTTGAAACACTATTTTTACCAAATTTTTCCATTACCTCATCTAAAGTTTTATACATTTCTTCTTCATCATCAAGAGATTCAATATCAGAGAATAATGAAAGTTGTTGAACACCTTTATTTGTTAAATCGGTATAAGAAATGCAGACTCTTCTAATTGGTTTATCTTCACAATATGTGTTATATAAATACATTATTGCTTTTAATAAATCGCTATTTACTGATGATGGTGTAAGTAGTTGCACTTGATGAAAAAAACCACCATCAACTACGCTAGAATATCCAATTCCTAGATGAACGCATCCACAATTTTTATTTATTTTTCTTAATCTAATAGTTAATTCATCACACATTTCTTTAAGAATTAAAATATTTTCTTTTTTAGTGTAATCACGCATTAAAACTTGTCCTAATGATAGACCTTTATTTAAAGGCAAATATTTATCTCTAATATCTGTTTCATCAATTCCATTTGCATGATTATGAAGTTCGGCTCCTAAAATACCAAAGCGGTCAATTAATTCTTCTTTATCATAATTTGCTAAATCGCCAACAGTATAAACTCCTAAAAGATTAAGTTTTGCACTATATCCTGAACTAATTCCCCACATTTTGTTTAATGGTTTTAATGGCCATAATTTTTTAGGTACATCATCATATGTCCATTCTGCAATAAAATCTTCGTTTGTTTTTGCCTCTGTATCATCGGCTACTTTAGCTAAAAACATATTTGGACCAATTCCTGATGTGGCAATTAAACCAGTTTGATCTTTGACTTTTGTTAAAATTCTTTTAACCAATTCTCTAGGAGAACATTTATATAACTTTAGATATGGGCCAAGATTTAAAAAACATTCATCGATAGAATAAATATGAATATCATCTTGTCCAACAAAATCAAGGAATATTGATACGATTTCTGCACTCTTTTTTACATATTTTTCCATTTGAGGAACAGCTAAAATTATATCCTTATCTTTTGGAAGATCTCTTCTTCTACATCTTGATGGAACTCCCATCAATTTTAATGCATGCGAAACACTTAACACTATAGTTGCCTCTTTCCTTGCAGTGTCGGTTACTGCAAGGAGTGCTTTTAAAGGATCAAGACCTCTTTCAACGCACTCAATGGATGCGTAAAAAGCTTTCATATCAATAACTGCAATAACTTTGTTTTCCATACTAAATAGTTTAATATAATTAGACTTAATTATCTTTGAAAAAATAAAAGATTTTTTATACAAAAAAGTGTAAGATAATAAAAGCGTGGGACAATAGCTCAGTTGGGAGAGCGCATCGTTCGCAACGATGAGGTCGTGGGTTCGATCCCCATTTGTTCCACCATTTTTAATTGGTGCGGGATTTGATGGTGAAATTGAAAAATGTCATCTATGAATTTTCGATTTTCATGTTTGAAAAACATTTGATTGTATCAAAGTTATTGCTGTTTCAACTATGAAATAATTGCATAATATTTTCAATCAACATTTATATATAATTTTTTTATATACAATCTTGTTTTTATTGTATAATGATTACATGAAATCAAAAACTATATTAATTGTCGAAAGCGATAAAACAAGTGCTAACAATATTGCAAAATTACTTAAAACTGAAGGATATCAAACTATTTTTGTGTCGAGCGCTCAAGAAGCAATTGATACTTGCATTAAGAAAGTTATTGATTTAATAATCTTAGAGTTAAATTTAAAAGATAAAGATGGAATGGTTGTAATTGACACTGTTAGAAGTTTTACTAATACATTACCAATTATAGTTGTTTCAAATAGGGTTAATGTTGAAAGCAAAGTTATGGCTTTTGATACTGGAGCAAATGATTATATTGTAAAACCATTTAATAACTATGAATTGTTGGCAAGAATTAGAAATCAATTTAGATATCAAAAAGACGAGAACGAACATTTATTCATTAATGGTAATCTTACAATCGATTTTGATGCCAAAACAATTTTCATTAATGGCATAGAAGTACACTTTACAAATTTTGAATATAAAATAATTGTTCTTTTAGCAATGAATTTAGGGAAAACACTTACATATGATTATATTATTGCTCATGTTTGGGGACGTGGAGGGAATGATCAAAATGGTTTAAGAGTTTTCATGGCAGGCATTAGAAAGAAAATTGAAAAAGATCCACGAAGTTCAAAAATTATAAGAACTGATATTGGTACTGGATATCGAATGAACAAAGTTAGTTAAGAAATTTAACTAACTTTTCTTTATTTTCTTTAAAAACTTTTTTGCCTAGGTTGTAATAATAATCAAGTTTCTTTTCGTTTGTTTCTAGGTGTTTCAATTTAATGTTTTCAGGAGGTTGAATTAAAAAAACTCTATCATCTCCCGCCTCAAGTTCATCTATGGACTTATTGTAGTTCATATGTGAATCTAATAGTGCACGCATGAAATTAGGATATTTTTTAAAAACTAATTTAATCAATCTTTCTTTTCTATTCTTTGTTTTTACTTCTTTTCTAAAACCATTAGGTCTTGTAGTAACAACAATAACTCTATCAAAACCTTCTGCAAGTGCTTTTTTAAAGGGGATAGGATCGCTATCTCCTCCATCTAAAAATAGTTCACCATTTATTTCGACTGGTTTAGCAACAAATGGTAGTGAAGCCGAAGCTTTAATTGCTTCATTAAAATTTTCTAATTCACTTTTATTAAAATAAGCAGCCTTTCCTGTTTCTAATGATGTTGCAACTACACATAAATCAGTTGGATTGGTCTTAAAAACTTCATAATCGAAAGGTAGTTCATTATTTAATTCATTGAAATAATAATTAAAATCAACAAAACTATGTTTTCGAATAACATTTGCTATAGATTTAAATTCTTTTGATTTAAAAGTAAGCAAAGTTGCTTTCTTCGCTCTTCCTTTTTGCTTACTTAAATAATTCATGGCATTAAGGCCTCCAGCAGAGACAGCAAAAACTTTATCAACTTTGATATCTGTATCAAGTAATGAATCTAAAATAGCAGTGGTGAAAATCCCTCTAGATCCTCCACCTTGTAAAACTAATGCAACTTTCATGCTTTAATCATACATTCTTAATTTTTAAATTTCAAAAAGAAGAAGTCTATTTTTATGAGAATTTAAGAACAATAAAATATATGAAAACGCTATCTTTACGTTAATTATAATTTAAAAGTGTTAGAATATTATTACGTCTTAAAAATTAAGACGAAAGTTGTGGGATATAGTAAATGAAAAATTTTGTAGGGAAAATGATAAATTTAATAGGAACGATAATTCTTATTTTAATTAATTGTTTTGTTATTGTTTTTGAAATACTTACTTTTTTAATGGGTGAAACTATACTAGGAGATTTTTCTGATCTTAAATTAAATTTTACTAATTCGTATTATTTGCTACCCCTAATTTTGTGGAGCATCTACTTAGTATTATTTATTGTATTTACTATAATAAATTTACGATGCTTAATTAAAAATCAATCAGCAAAATTTGCTTTATTTGCAAACATTTTGTTTTTAATTTGCTATAGTGCAATTTTTCTTTTAACAATAGAACAAAGATATATTCAAGGATTAGATAATCCAGGCTTAAATTTAGTTTTTGCTTATTGGTGTGGTGGTATAAATTTTGTTTCAATTATTTTAATTTTAATTGGAAACATTTTGAAGATAAGAAAGGTTTAATTTATGAGTGTTAAAATTTTGAATAAAAACCAACTTAGAAGGATGCCTGATTATCTTACAGTTATTAAGGATTTAAAAGGTAGAGGCAATAAATATATTAATTGTCAAGAATTGGCTGATATTTTAAATCTTAATAGAGAACAAGTTAAAAAAGATATTGCAGTTGTTTCAACTAAAAGTGGTATTCCTAATAAAGGAAGAGACATTAATCAATTAATAATGGATATCGAAAATGTTTTAGGATATGACGATATACATAATGCAATTTTGGTTGGAGTTGGAGATCTTGGAAAAGCTTTGCTTAAATATCAAGGTTTTAAAGAATATGGTTTAAAAATAGTAGGTGCTTTTGATAACGATGAAAAAGTTATTGGTCAAATGATTAATGATATAAGAATTAGAGATGTTAAAACTCTTCCAAAAGTTTTTAAGGATTATAATGCAAAAATTGGTATTATTTGTGTTCCAAAAGAAAACGCCCAAGAAATTGCAAATGTTTTAATAGAATCTGGTGCATTAGCAATATGGAATTTTGCACCTGCTACTTTAGTTTCAAAAAAAGATGGAGTTATCATTAGTAACACTAATATGGCAACAAGTTTATCTGTTTTATCGCATCAACTTTATTTAATGAAAAAGAAAAAAACAGGTAAACTAGAAAATAATAGAAAGTAATAGATTGGAGATTATTATGGGGAAAGAATTTAGAGATTTAATGGTTAAAAAGGAAAAAGATGCAAATGTATTTATTTGCGGAATTCCTTTTGATGGGAATGCATCAGTTGGCAAAGGCGCAGCGAAAGCACCTCAAGTTTTACGTGAATTATCGTATGCATTACCACCTCTTGATATGGTTGGGAATGATTTAAGAAAAGTTAAAATCTATGATTGTGGCGATTTTAGTGCCCTTGATTTTAATAAATTAACCACTGATTTACAATTTGAGTTTTTAAGTAAAAAAGGCTTCCATATTATTCTTGGCGGAGACCATTCAATCGCAATCGCAAGTGAAAGAGCTTTCTATTGTAAATGTTTAAAGCAAAACAAAGAGCCTGTTATTATTCATATCGATGCACATCCTGATATTTGTGATGTTTATGATGGTTCTAAATATTCTCATGCTTGTCCAAATTATCGTGCACTTGAATATGGATACAATGATAAAAACGTTACTTTAATTGGGGTAAGAGGATTTGAAGCTCAAGAAATTGAGATTTTAAAGAAACATAAAAATGTCGATGTATTTAAAGCAGTTGATGTTAAAAAATTAGGTGTCGATAATTTATTAGAATATTTAATTAAAAAATATTCAAACAAGAAATATCTTGTTTATCTTTCTTATGATATTGATGCAAATGATCCTGCTTATGCTCCTGGAACAGGAACTCCAGAAGCTTTTGGGTTAACAAATTTTGAAACTGCATCGTTAATTTGTGGAATAATTGCTGGATTAAATGTTGATACTATGGATATGGTAGAAATTGCTCCACCATTAGATGTTAATAATGTTACAAGTTGGTTAGGTTTAAAAACTTTATATGAAGTTTTTGGAACTTTAATTAAAACTGGGAAAATTTAAGATGGAGTGGGAAGATTTATTTAAAGAAGTAAAAAAAGAAGACTATTCTCGAAGATTAAATTCTTTTTTGGATGAAGAATATAAAACGAAAACAATCTATCCTCCACGTAATCTATTATTTAATGCTTTTTCGTTAACTCAATATAATAAGGTTAAGGTTGTTATTTTAGGTCAAGATCCATATCATGAACCAAAACAAGCGATGGGTCTAGCTTTTAGTGTACCAAAAGGAGTTGATTTACCTCCATCATTACAAAATATATATAAAGAAATTAGCAATGAATATGGAGTAAATATTTTAAATAAATCTGGTGATTTAACTTATTTATCAAAGCAAGGCGTACTTCTATTAAATCCAATTTTATCTGTAGAAGAACATAGGCCTTTGAGTCATAAATGTATTGAGTATGATTGTTTTTTTAAAGATGTAATGACTTTTTTAAACGAAAATAATAATCCAATTGTTTTCATGCTTTGGGGCAACAATGCTAAACAATATAAAAAATATATAACTAATAAAAATCATTTAATTTTAGAGAGTGTTCACCCATCGCCATTAAGCGCAAATCGTGGTGGTTGGTTTGGAAATAATCATTTTAAAAAGGCTAATGAATTTTTAAAAAATCATAATATTGAGGAAATTGATTGGTTGCCTAAAGTTTAAACTTTAGATGACAAACAATTTAAAAAGTTGTATAAATTTATTGGGTGCTTAGAGAACTAGGCTGAGATAAGCGTGATACTCGCTTGGACCTTACCTGATCTAGATAATGCTAGCGTAGGAATTCTTTTATGATTTACTACCCATTATCAGGTAGTTTTTTTGTAGAAGGAGTCTTTATGAATGCTTTTTTAAAAAAACATTGGCCTGATATCGTTTATTTATTATTGGTTGCCATTGTTATAGGTTTTTCTTTTGTGCCTATGTTTAATGTTGTTACAAAAGATGCAGATAAAAATAAATTTTATTATGCAATGTCTATTTCTAATTTTGTTATCGGTTCAAATGTTAAAGGCGAAGTTTTTGGACCAAATGCTATTTTGATTGTTGTCTATATTTTATTCTTTATAGGGCTCAAATTATATGTAATCCATTTATTCAACAAGGAAAATAACGAAAAAGTCGCAACAGTTCTTGCAAGTGTCACTTGTGGAATCAATATTTTATTTTTATTTTCTTTATTGTTCATATATGCTTATGCACCTTTCATAAATGTAAATTTAAGCAATATATCTGACTTTAAAGAAATTCAACCTATCGGTTGGTCATATGCAATATTTATGTTTGCAAATGTCGTAATGGTTTTAATGTTATTAAGAGAGACTGCTTTTAAAGTTAAGTTTTCAATCTATGAAATTAGTGAAATTGCAATTTTTTGTGCATTAGCGCTTGTTCTTGATAAAGCAAAAATTCCTGTTGGAGCAACTGGTGGTTCAATTAATGCAAGTGCTTTGCCATTATTTATAATTGCTATTCGTTACGGACCATTAAAGGGATTATTTGCATCTAGTCTTATTTTTGGGTTAATTTCATGTCTTTTGGATGGTTATGGAATTCAAACGTATCCATTTGATTATTTAATTGCATTTTCAGGATATGCTAGTGTTGGATTGTTCATGAATATCTTCAAGAAATATGTAATTAGTAAAAAAGAAAATATGGAATTTCCATGTATTTGTTTCTCATTTATTCTTGGAGCAATTGTGAGTTTTATAACAAGAATGCTTGGTTCTAGTATTTCTTCTGTTTTATTCTATGAATTAAGTTTTGGAGAAGCTTTAGTTTATAACATTGCATATATTCCACTAAGCGTATTTGGTTGTATGGCAATTGCATTAGTTTTAGCTAAACCAATTCAAATAATTAATAATAAATTTCCTCCTAAAACGGTCGCTAAATAAATACTATTATTTTATCTATAAATAAAATAAAATATATTCAATATTTGGATTGGAGTATTTTATTATGGGATTAAGGAAAAACGAACCACTCAAAGAAGAAGCGGTTAAAGAAGAAAAACAAGATATCGTTGATAAGAGCGATGAAAATTTAGCTGTTACGAAGGAAGAAGATGTTGAGGAAGTTGTTGCTGTTAAAACTGATGATGAAGTTAATTTAGAAAATGAAATTAATGAAAAAAGAAAAGAATATAAGGTTTATGCAGATAAGCAAAGAAAAATTAACATCATAATAACAACTGCTATTTCAGTTATTTTACTTGGTGCGTTTATTTGCATGATGGTTTATGGGAAGACCTATGATTGGGTTCTTTATGTTTGTCTTGCAGTTATGATTTTAACTTTAGGTGGAACATATTTTTCAAGTAACTTAATGAAAAAGAAATTAATGGCAAAATCAGAAGTTTATATTGATTTTCTTTATGAAAAAACTGGTCAATATATTTATGATGACAAAAACATTAAAAATTTAGTTATTACACCAAAAGGTTCTTTAGATGATAAATGGTTCCATGATGCACATTTTTATAAAGATATTGTAACCACAAAAGGCAGAAACTTTGCTCATTTTGAATATAAAAATGTTGAAGTTGATACTTGTGATTTAGCGGCTAACATGAAAATTAAAGGAAGATTATCACCTAAATTTTTAGGGAGATATTATTCTTTTAAAGTGAACAATAAAACTGATGGAAAGGTTACAATTTTCCAACTTAAAGGTGGCAATTTAAGTGTACCACTTGATGATATTGATGATCTTAAATTAGTTGAAGGTAATGACAAATATTGTATTTATTCAAATGATCCAAATGCAAAAAAGGTTTTATGCGCGAAAGTTGTTAAAGAATTAGAAAAGTTTAAAGTTGTTAATCCTTTAATTGATGTTATTTTTAGTGTTAAAGATAATTTAATTTCTTTAGGCATTGATTATGCTGATGAATATTTAAATATTCCAATTGATTCAGAATTTACAATTAAGAATACAAAAATAACAAAAGAAGATTTTAAGAAAGTTGTTAATGTTCTTGAAGCTTTTTTAGAAACCAACAAAAATAATCAAGAAGAAAATAGTAAGTAAGCCTTTAACGACTTGTGAGGTGTTTTTATGGATTCGTTAAAAGGTAAATGGATAGAAGTCCAAGGTTATAAGCATGATGGAAGAATGCATCGCATATGGGATGCAGTTTTTGTGGCAGAAGAAACAGATGAATACGTTGTTGTTGCGAGCAATAGAACTAAAGTTATCGAACATGATTTTAGAATTTGGCACACAAAAGAACCTGCAATCATGATTTATTTTAAAAAATATTGGTTTAATGTAATTGCAATGATGAAAGATGTAGGTATTACTTATTATGTAAATCTTGCATCTCCATTTGTTGTTGATAAAGGTGTTGTTAAATATATTGATTATGATCTAGATATGAAATTGTTCCCTAATAATCAAGTAAAAATCATTGATGTCCGTGAATATGCATATCATAGAAAGAAATATGGTTACAGTGATGAAATTGATGAAATTTTAAGATATAACTTAAAATCAATCAGAGAAATGATGGTTAATAAGGAATTTCCTTTTAATGATGAAACAATAGAAGATTTTTATCATAAATTTGTTGAAATGACAAAGAAGGGGGATGTTGCATGAAAATAGAATTAATTACTAATTCAAGAGAAGAAACAATTTTGCTAGGTAAAGAAATTGCTAAATTGTTATCAAAAGGAGATGTCTTACTTCTTAAAGGCGATTTAGGAGCGGGCAAAACAACATTTGTTAAAGGAATTGGAATTGGTTTAGATATTGAAGACGAAATTAATTCGCCAACATTCAACATTCTTAAATGTTATTTTAAAAAGCCATTATCTTTATATCATATCGATGCATATCGTTTAGAAGATGTATCTTCAGAAAATAAAAATATTGGATTAGAAGAAGTGATTGAGGGAGATGGAGTTTGTGTTATTGAATGGCCAATGTTTATTGAAGAATTTATAGATTTTAGTAAGACTTTGGATATTACTATTCATTCAATTGGTGACAATAAAAGATCAATCACTATCGAAACTAAAAACGAAGAACATTTTAAAAAGCTTTTCAGCTTTTTGGAGACATTAAAATGAAAACTTTATTACTCGACTCAACATATAAAGATTTAAATGTTGGTTTAAACATTGATGGAGAAATGCATAAAATTAGTTATGAATGTTTTCAAAGACAATCAGAACTAATGATTTCTGAAATTGATAAAATTTTAAAAGAAAATAATATTAATCCTAAAGAAATAAATGAAATTGTGGTTACTCATGGGCCTGGAAGTTTTACTGGATTAAGAATTGCTTTAACTATCGCAAAAGTTTATTGTTATGCAGTAAAATGTCCATGTTACTCATTGTCTAGTTTAAATGTTTTAATGAAAATGAATGAACCTTCGATATGCTTATTAAATGCTAGAAGTGGTAGAAGTTATTTTGGAGTTTATAAAAATAACGAAGTAATTGAAGAAGATCAAATTTTAACTAATGATAAAGTTTTAGAATATATTAAAAATCATCCTGAATATATAGTTTGTGGCGATACTGAATATCTTGGGATTCCAGGATATAAAGCAGATTTAATTGAAAATATGTATTTTTTAAAAAACAACGATAATAAAGTCAAAGATATTTATACATTAAAAGCTGTTTATTTAAAGGATTAATATGTTAATTAGAAAAGCAACGATTGATGACATAGATG
>CAVGUA010000082.1:7885-16064 GCA_963632335.1 Parabacteroides goldsteinii | reverse complement strand
GAATTATTGTTCCAGGAAATGAAGTAGGATATTTAAAAGATAAACTTGTTAAGGAATTAGGTATTTATAAACTTAAGATTTTTGCAACTGCAAGTCATGATTCTGCTAGTGCAATAGCTTCAATACCTCTTAAAAAAGAATCTTGTTATATTAGTAGCGGAACTTGGAGTTTATTAGGGGTTGAATTAAATAAACCTATCATCAATGAATTAAGTTTAAAAAATAATTTCACGAATGAAATAGGTTACAACCACTCGATAAGATTTTTAAAAAATATAATGGGATTATTTATTATTCAGGAATATAGAAAATCACTTATTGAACGAGGAATTAATATTAGTTTTGCTGAAATGCTTAATGAAGCTAAAAAAGTCAAAAACAATGAAATCTATATTGATATCAACGACCCAATTTTTAATTCCCCATTTGATATGGAAAATAAATTAATCAAATATCTACAATTAACGAATCAAAAATTTGAATTAACAATTGGAGAAATATGTTTAGCTATTTATGAATCTATGGCTTTTAAATATTTTGAAGAATTTAAAAAACTTATTGAGATAACAAAAATCGATTATAAAGAAATGTATATAGTTGGTGGAGGGTCTAATGTTGATTTACTCAATCAACTTACAAGTAACATTTTAAATATTAATGTTATCGAAGGCGAGAAAGAAGCAACTGTTTTTGGAAATGCATTAATTCAATTTATTTCACTGAATCAATTTAAAGACTTAGATGAGGCAAGGTCAATATTGAAAAATGACCATTCATATATGGTCTATAGCCCAATGAATCATAATTTTTATATTCAAAAATATTATAGATATAAAGAAATTATAAGGAGAAAGTAGGATGAGAGATTTAAGAAAAGAATATGAATTAGCAAAGAAAGAATATTCTAAAATTGGAGTTGACACTGACAAAGCTCTTGAAGAATTATCAAAAATAAGGATATCAATGCATTGTTGGCAAGGGGATGATGTTAGAGGTTTTTTATTTGATGAGGCATTAAGTGGCGGAATTCAGGCAACTGGAAATTATCCAGGAAGAGCAAGAAATGTTGAGGAATTAAAAACAGATATTGAAGAAGTTTTAAAACTTGTTCCTGGAAAATTTAAATTAAATTTACATGCAATTTATGCTGATACAAGCGAAAAAATTGATTTAGATCAAATTGAACCAAAGCATTTTGCTAGTTGGGTAGAATTTGCAAAGAAAAATGAATTAGGTTTAGATTTTAACCCAACATGTTTTTCTCATCCAAAAGCTGAAAGTGGTTTTACATTATCAAGTGATGATGAAAATATAAGAAAATTCTGGGTCGAACATTGTAAAAGAAGTAGAAAAATTGGTGAATATTTTGGAAAAGAACTTGGAATTCCTTGTGTTACTAATATTTGGATTCCTGATGGAATGAAAGATTTACCATATGATAGATTGTCTCCAAGAGTAAGATTAGAAAAAAGTTTGGATGAAATTTTCAAAGAAAAGATTGACCCAAAATATAACATTGATTCAGTTGAATCGAAATTATTTGGGATTGGTCTTGAATCTTATACTGTTGGGAGTAACGAATTTTATTTAGGATATGCTGTTAAAAATCAAACTGCATTAACGTTAGATTCTGGTCACTTTCATCCAACTGAAGTTATTAGTGATAAGATAAGTAGTGTTTTACTATATGTTCCACATTTATTATTGCATGTTTCTAGACCTGTAAGATGGGATAGCGACCACGTAGTACTTTTTGATGATGAATTAAACGAAATTTCAAGAAGCTTAGTTAGAAGCGGGCTTATTAATAAGACTTCTATTGGTCTTGATTATTTTGATGCATCCATAAATAGAATAGTTGCTTGGGTTGTTGGAATAAGATCCACTCAAAAAGCATTATTAAAAGCTTTACTTGAACCAACTGAAAAACTTAATGAAATTGAAAAAGAAAAGAACTATACAGAAAGAATGGTTTTAACTGAAGAAATGAAAACTATGAATTTTGGTGCGGTTTATGATTATTATTGCTTTATAAATAATATTCCAGTTGGATCAGAATACTTAAACGAAATTAAGGAATATGAAAAGAATGTTCTTTCAAAAAGAGGTTAGGAAAATGAAGGTTTTAGAAACAAATTTTGCAAAAGAATTTATTAAACTTTGCGATAACGGATATAAAAAAGGCTGGCACGAAAGAAATGGTGGTAATCTTTCATATAGACTAAAAAAAGAAGAAGTAGAATCCATAAAAGATGATTTAGCCGATTCTAATTCATACATGGAAATAGGAACAACAGTAAGTGATTTAAAAAATGAATATTTTATGGTTACTGGTAGTGGGCGTTATATGATGAACGTTAAAGATGATCCTGAATCCAATATTTGTATTATTAAATTAGATGAAACCGGAACAAAATATAAAATTGTTTGGGGTCTTAAAAATGGTGGAAGACCAACGAGTGAACTTCCTTCACATTTAATGAATTTAGAAGTTGTAAAAAGAAGAACAAATGGAATTTTTAGAATCGTTTATCATTGTCATGCAACTAATGTAATAGCTTTAACTTTTGTTTTACCATTAGAAGATAAAATTTTTACAAGAGAATTATGGGAAATGGCAACAGAATGTCCTGTTGTTTTTCCTGAAGGAGTTGGTGTAGTTAAATGGATGGTTCCTGGCGGAAAAGATATCGCTATCGAAACTTCAAAACTAATGGAAAAATATAATGTTGCGATTTGGGCACATCATGGAATTTTTGTTACTGGACCAGATTTTGATACTACCTTTGGTTTGGCTGACACAGTTGAAAAAAGTGCAGAAATTTTAGTTAAAGTGATTTCGATGAATGGTGGAGTAAAGAAAAGACAGACTATTACAACTGAAGATTTTATTAATTTAGCAAAAGATTTTCATGTTACGCTAAATAAGGATGCTTTAGATATTTAGTTGATGCTATCATATTTATTAACTTGTAAGAACTTTTATTGATATAATTATAAAAATAAAACTTTGTTTTATTTTGTTTTATTGATGAAAAATTATAGGAGAATTTAATGAAAGCAATTAACTTAAAGTGTTTAGGTTTAATAAATCCTTTAGGAATTGACGAAAAGCATCCAAGAATTACATGGAATATTGATTCTGGACAACGTCAAATTGCTTTTGAAGTTATTTATACTATTAATGGCGGAATAAAAAGAACAAGTGGGAAAAAGATTTCTTCTTCGATGCATTATGTATTTGAAGATGATTTTAATAGTCGAGATGTAGTAGTTTATTCTATAAAAGTTTTTGATAGTAATAATATAAATGGAACTGAAAGCGAAAAAGCTTCTTTTGAATTTGGTTTGCTTCATGAAGAAGATTTTGAAGCTAAATTTGTTTCTGGCGATTATAAAGTTAATAAAAAATATCGATATCCAGTAAGTTATTTTAGAAAAAAGTTTCTTTTAAATAATTTTAAAAAAGCTCGATTATATATATCAAGTTTAGGAAATTATGATGTTACTTTAAATAAAAGAAAGATAACTGGCGAAGTTTTGACACCAGGTTATACCGATTATAGAAAAAGAGTTCAATATCAAACTATTGATGTAACAGATTACGTTAAAATTGGTAATAATGAACTAGAAATTGAAGTTTCTGATGGATATTTTAGGGGTTCTATTGGCGATAAAGGCAAGGCATATGTTTATGGCAAAGAAACTGCAGTGTTCTTTCAGTTAGAAGTTTTTAATGGAGACAAAAAAGAAACAATTGTTTCTGATGAAACTTTAGAATTTTCAAATGACGGACCATATATATTTGCTGATATTAAAGATGGCGAGATTGTGGATGCAAGTCAAGAACCAAGTTATGATAAAAAAGTAAAGATTATACCTTATAAAAATCATATATGCTCATCAAATGGACTCTCAGTAATTAGACACGAGTCTTATCTTCCTAAAGTGTACAAAATTGGCGAAAATCTATATATGTTAGATTTTTTAAAACTAATAAATGGATTTTTAAGTTTTAGATTTAATGGTATTGATGGGGATAATTTACTTATTAAATTAGGTGTTCATTTAAATGAAAGAGGACAACTTGTTCAAGATGGAATTCAATCGATAAATTCAAAAAAATATAAGCAAAATGGATTTATTTTTAAGGATGGTTATGTTTTAAATTTAAAAGAAAATGATCCTAGAAAAGTTTCGCCATTACAAATAATCAAATATAGAGCTAAAAATGGTGAAAACATTTATGAATCAAAATTTTGTGTTTTTGGTTTTAGATATGCACTTGTTGAAACAAAACTAGATATTTCAAAAATTGAATTTTGCGGAATAGCCGTTTATAGCAATTTTAAAAATGTTGGTAATTTTTCTTGCAATAATAGTTTAATTAATAAATTTGTTGCAAATTCTTTATCAACTATTAAAAATATTTCGCTTAGTACGCCAACTTTTTCTCCATTTTATGATAGGAGCGCAAATTTAGCTGAAAACTTAATTTTATTTAACTCTGCTAGTTATTTAGTGGATTATTATTCATTAACTAGAAAATATATAGGAGATATTTTTGATTCTCAAACGATTTCTGGCGATTTCCAAATTAAAGCACCTAGAGGCGACGTTTCAAAAAATGAAAGAAAATTCAATTCATCATATGCTTATAATGATGCAGGTATTTTGTTACCTTATTATTTTTATAAAAAATATGGTGACGAAGAATTAATTAGAAAATACTACGATAGTATGGTTGTTTTTGGAAATAACCTTATTAAAAAATGTAATTTTCCTTCTTTAATTCGTAAAAATGTTAAGGTTAGCGCTGCAAATAATAAATATTTATTAAATAAAGGAATATCGATTGGAGATTTTGGAGAATCAAAAGATTCTTATAATCCTAAAAAATTTGAATGGATATTCCCAAAAGTATATGAAAATACTTTATATGCTCATCTTGATTTTAAAGTTTTATCATTATTTTCTAGTTTATTAAGTAGACCAGAAGAAGCCAAATTTAATGAATATGAAAACGGAACTTTAAAAGCTTTTAATGAATTACTTGTGAAGAAAGAGTTTTCATTAGATACAAATAGACAATCAAGAATTGTTGTACCATTAGCTTTTGATTTACTTAGTCAGCAATATGAAAGATTTGCTAAAGAAAGACTTTTAAAAGTATACGAAGAAAATGGGCATAAACTAAATACAGGGAATTTGAGTACACCATATTTTATATTTGCATTATTTGCTTCTAATAAAAAGGCTGCATTTGAGGCGATTGAAAGTGAAAGAGCCGATAAATGGCTTTATTTATGCAAAGATAATGCAACAACTTTATTAGAAAATTCTTGTAATGATGATATTAACTACATTTCAAAGATTTCACTAATTGATTTTTTATTCTCTAAAGTTGCTGGCATTAATATTAGTAAGGAAAATTGTTTTGAAATTAAACCAAATTTTGGTGGTGGAATTATTAGTGTAAATTGTGAATACAATTCAATTTATGGATTAGTAAAAGTTAGTTTTAAAAGAAATGACACAATTTTTAACTTAAAAGTTACAATTCCTGGTAATTGCGATGCTAATGTTACTTTGCCAAGTGGGAAAGAAGTGTTTTTACACGCTGGAATTTATAATTTTAATGAATATTTATAGGAGGATTAAGTATGAAATCAAAAGTATATTTTACAAAAGAAATTACACCTGAATCATTAGTCAAACTTTATGGATTATTAGGGGTAAAGTTAAATGGAAAAGTTTGTGTAAAGGTTCATAGTGGAGAACCAGGAAATCAAAATTTTTTACATCCTGATTTTTTTAAACCAATTGTTGATTTGGTTGATGGAACAATTTGCGAATGTAATACTGCTTATGATGGAGGAAGAGATACTTCAGAAAAGCACTTGGAGACGTTAAAAAATCATGGATGGAGCAAATATTTCAAAGTCGATCTTTTAGATAAAGAAGGCCCTGATTATTGTTTTGAAATTAGTGATGGAATTGTAATTAAAAAAGATTATGTTGGTAAAGATTTATTAAATTATGATTCTTTACTAGTTTTAAGTCATTTTAAAGGACATCCAATGGGTGGTTTTGGTGGAGCTTTAAAGCAACTTTCTATTGGTTGCGCTTCTAGTTATGGAAAGAAATATATACATGGAGCAGGAATTACTGAAGGTAATTTTTGGGCAACTGATCAAGATAAATTCATTGAAGCAATGGCCGATGCAGCTAGTGCAGTTGCCAAACATTTTAAAGATCATGCCGTTTATATCAACATTATGAAAAATATGTCAGTTGATTGCGATTGTTGTGCAGTTGCAGAAGACCCATGCATGAAAGATATTGGTGTTTTAATTTCTAGTGATCCAATTGCAATTGACAAAGCATGTGTCGATTTAGTTTATGCATCAAAAGACCCAGGTAGAGACCATCTTCTTGAAAGAATAAAATCTCGACATGGCGAACACATTTTAGAAACTGCTATTAAACATAATTTTGGTTCTTTAGAATATGAATTAATTAATGTTGATAATTTATAAATCTTTCTTTAAATGAATATGAGGATAATTTTCATCCAAAAATAATGGTTTATTTAAACTGATATAACCATTTTTAAAATAAAATCCTCTTTTATCAAATTGAGCATCTAAATACATGGTTTTGTAGCCATTATTTTTGGCATATTTCTCAGCTTCTTTAAGAAGAATGGTTCCTAAGTGCATTCCTCGATATTCTTTTAATATTGCAAATCTTCCTAATTTTAAAGAATTTTTATCTTTTTCAATAAGTCTTAATGTACCGATAGGTTTATTATCTAAATACATTAAAATATGTACACAATTATTATCGAGTTCATCTAAATCTACGATATAACATTGTTCTTTAATGAAGACAATTTCTCTAATTTCTTTTATCGGCTCGTTGATTTTATTAAAAAAATCAAATCTAATATTTTTTTCGTTCATATTCATAAATATATGATATTTTTCTTTTTAAGTAAATTAAAAAGAATTGATTTAATCGTAACGATCCTATTATGCGGATAATAAAAAATACATGTTGATTTTTATCCAGTTTTTATATATCATAATAAAGCGCGTGGATCATTGGTGTAGCGGTTAACATGTCACACTGTCACTGTGAAGATCACGGGTTCGATTCCCGTATGATCCGCCACTTTTTTTAAAATTAATGCTGGCCCGGTAGCTCATCTGGTAGAGCAAAGGACTGAAAATCCTTGTGTAGCGGGTTCGACCCCCGCCTGGGCCACCATAGAAAACTTCATCGACGTTGTCGATGTTTTTTTATTTTATAAACATAAAAATGCCACTTGTTTAGAGTCAAGTGGCATATAGAAACAAGGAAATTATTTCTTAAGTAATGAGTTTTCTTGAATTACCTTAGCAACCATATTTTGAGGTACTTCTTGATATGAATCAAATTCACGGTTATAGAAACCTGAACCTTTAGTTAAAACTCTTAATTTTGAAACATAATCTTGAATTTCTGCTTCAGGAACAAGAGCTGTAATTTCTTGGAGACTTTCTGGTTTTTCATCGATAGAGAGAATTCTTGCTCTACGTTGGTTTAAATCATTTAAGATATTTCCAGTATATTCGTTATTAACTTGAATATAAACTTTCATGATTGGTTCAAGAATTGTTGGATTACATTTTGCATAAGCTTCTTTAAATGCAATTTGTGCAGCCATCTTGAATGAAAGATCGTTACTATCAACACTATGATATTTTCCATCGAGGAGGATACCTTTAACACCTAATACTGGGAAACCAGCAAGTTGTCCAGATTGTAAGCCTTCATAGAAACCTTTTTCAACAGCAGGAATGTAGTTCTTTGGAACAGATCCGCCGAAAATTCTTTCTTCAAAACAATTTTCTTCAGTTGGTTCAAATCTCATAACAACAATTCCATAGAAACCTGATCCACCAGATTGTTTAACATATCTTCCTTCAGCCTCTGCGCTTCCTCTAATTGTTTCACGATATACAATTTTTGGAGTAGACATTGTTAAATTTACTTTAAATAAATTTGCAATTCTTTCTTTAATGAAATTTAAGTAAGATTCGCTTAAACCACCGATTAAAAGTTGTTTTGTTTCATTGTTACGTTTAACTTCTAAACATGGATTTTCAATTTGAAGTTTACCAATGGCTTGCAT